>PWGR01000249.1 GCA_003554565.1 Clostridia bacterium | reverse complement strand
GCATACCGATCAACAGACCTACAGCCAGTACACTCGTGAGAACTTTGGAATTGATGGATAACACCCTCCTTAAGAGCTGAACTCTCCGACTACTGTTACACATATATCACAGTCAGAAATCTTTGCAAGTGTAACCGGTTGGTGCTCAGGACCTACTAGTAGTGGCCTCGATCCACGGTCAGTTGGGCATTTACGGCAGTCCTGCCTGCGCCAACGCGCCCGCAGGTGACGGAAGGGTCATCTCTGTGCAATCTCCAGCCGCCAGACGGGCATGGGCTGCATGAGGCCCGGTACAGACCTCATGCAGTTCTCAAATCCAGGGCACTTCTCCCCCTGCGACAGTCCATCCTGCTGTTCCGAAGGTGTATATGAGGCCACGTCAGATGCTGGTACATGTGCCTGCTGTGCGCTGTCCTCTCACACCGGTCGTGTTCAAGGAATGCCGGCGACGTTACAGGTCGGCACCCTCTTCAATGAGCGCCTCCTCGACTCGCTTTTCAACTTCATCCGGAAGCCAGGAGCGCCACTTCTCCTGGTAGTTTTCGAAATACCAGAACGCGGCTTCCATGTCTTCAAGATCATGTGTCTCCATTTCCGCCATGGTCTCATTCAGCGCATCCGAACCGACGTTCATCTCATCGAGGAATTCCACGACTTCCGGCGCTATGTCTTTCAGATCCGCGTGGATACCCTTGTTGACCGCGTGTTCCTTGTAAGCACAAGCCTCCTCCAGCTCAGATACCTCAATTTCATCGTGCATGGCCCTTTCAATATCGGCCCAGATTTCCTCATCATATTCGGGTTCCTCGAGCCGGACAAAATCATATTTGCCCAGAAGCCAGGTGGGTTCCCAGTAGTAGGCAACAATGGGCTCGCCTCGTTCATAGGCTCCGGCGAGAGAGGCATCCAGTGCAGCTGCTCCGCCGGCGGCCTGGATACGATAGTACTCATCCAGACCATATACTTCGAACTTGATTTCGTTGATGTCCGTACAGTCCTGGCCGAGCTCGCTGTTTATGAACAGACCTCTGTCCGGGTCCTCGGGGTCCTCGAACACTTCCCAGTAGTCGGCGAGATCAAATACTGACTCCAACCCGGGCGCTGTGGCTTCGATATCGCGTTCCTCGCACCCCTCCACGACGTACCTGGGGACGTACCAGCCCTGGGCCGATGTATCGTAAATTGGCCCCAGGTCGATCACCTCGCCGGATTCGGTTACGCGGGTGTACCAGTCATAGTCGTTAAAGCGCCAAAGCTCAGTATGGACGTGAGCCTCTCCGGTCTCCAGAGTCTGACGTGCCACAGAAGTACTTACCTGGACTATCTCCACTGGATAACCATAGCCTTCTTCAATTATGAACTGTGCTATGGCGTTGTTGATCCAGAGACTCTGCCACTGGTTGTCAATCATGACGATGGGATCCGGGTCACTGCCTTCGCCGGTATCTTCACCACCACATCCGGCAATGGAAACCACTACGATCAATAGGGACACCATCAACAGGTGTCCGTAACCTCTTGAATAGATGGCTAACAACCTCCCTGGAAAAGAAAGAATTGCTGACTGCTTGTTATATATATATCACAGTCAGGGATCATTGCAAGGGCACCCTGTTGATGGCTGCAAGCAGCCTAGATGCACTGTCAGGCAAGCATTTGCGGCGATTTTACCTGTTAAAATCGCTCCGTGGCGACGAAAATTTCTGTATTTCCTTACAAACTTTTCTTCCACAGCCCTGCACTATTTGCAAGTATTTAGTTGGCCTTCCGCCGGACCCCATCTGTGTTCCCAATTCAGGAAGAAGCCCGGTCTGCGGAAGCCGGCTGGTGAGTTAATCCATTCCAGCAAGAAAGACCCATATAGGTGCATATTATACCGTCCGCGGGTTACCCGTTTTGCCTTCTGAATTCTCAAGGTCCCGAGCGCTGCTGATGGGAACTGACCGGATATATTGGACTACGGGCGATCGGCGGAAAAGATGATGGGGGGGCTGATGGCCGAAAATGTGATCCCGAATGCTCAATGCACCGGCACGGCACACATACAGCGGTGTGTTTGCTGTCAGGGTTTCCGAATACAGTGCAGAGAGGCATCCAGAGTCTGCGCTTTGTCTGTCTCGCTGGATTCTCCGTAAGCCTGTCCACCGCATCCGATGATGGTGGCCCTCCCATCCCATCACATCAACAGGATTTCGTGCAGGGTCGCAAGGTCGGTATCTCCCGGGACGCGGATTCTCCGCCACATGCGCCCGGAGTTATGTTTCAGGGTCACCCGCAGTTTGTAGGTTACAGCGGTCATGCAGCGAGTGCACCTCTCTTTCAGTATGATTGCTTTCCTATTTAACGCGGGATCCGCGAAAAGCCCGGCAGGGCTGTCGCCCGCCGCTATGGAGGAACTGCCGACCCGCAGGGGGCCGGAGCTCTGCTCTGCTGACCGTCACCCAGTGTGACGGCGATGCTTGTCATCTGAGCAGTTCACAAGTAAAATGTGGATAGGAAGCTGTCAATGAGATATCGTCCTCATGGCGGGTCGCTTCAAGCGACAAGGGCAAACGCTTCCGAAAGGAGCGGGCGCAAAGCCGCGGGTCTAAGATCTCGGGTGAGATTATGACAGCCGGGCTGCCGAAAGGAAACGAACCCGTTTTGTATTGCCCTTCCTTTGCCGGGCTTTCGCCAGGATGTATTTCCCGCCGTGGCGATACGAGTGCAGCAGCCGGCCGGAACACCTTTGATACAACAGTGGCCGATGATGATCCCGCGTCTCATCCTCCCGCCCGACAGGGGGGGAGGTCCGGCCACCGGCTCTGCGATTCAGGGATCCAGCCGGGAGCCGGAAGCGCAGTGACAGCTGGGACTGGTACTGCCGCATCAATGGTGCAAAGCTGGCGCTGCTGCAGCTCAGGCACCTGCAGTCACATATCAGCTGATGCGGTGAGGAGATCGATGTCACGGGAGACAGAAGAGGCAGGATATGTCCGGGATAGAAGCATCCTCTGCCGGCCGGGGTCCGGAACCTGCGCGCACAAAGAAGTAGAACCAGATTTACCTACATCCTGGGAGGTATGAGAAATGTCCAAGACGAGTACCGTTCTGGCAGTTGCGGCGGCGTTTACACTGGTGCTTGCGGCCCCCGGCGTGTCCTATGGTGCGGATAATGCTGCAGTCACTGTACAGACGCAGGGAGAGCTGGAGGAAGCGCTGGCGGACGACGAAGTGGAGACAATCGTACTGAAGGGAACATTCGAG
>PWGR01000108.1 GCA_003554565.1 Clostridia bacterium | reverse complement strand
GAAAACACGACCGAAAGGAGCACCCTGTCATGAACTGCATTGCAGATGCCAGACCGGGCGGAAACGTTTTCAAGTACGGCGACGACATCAATACTGATCTGATCATACCGGCCCGTTATTTGTCCAGATCTGACCCGCAGTACCTGGCGCGCCACTGCATGGAGGATCTGGATCCCACCTTTTTTGAGCAGGTGCAGCCAGAAGATGTGATAGTGGCCGGGGCAAACTTTGGCTGCGGGAGCTCGCGGGAACATGCCCCGGTGGCCATCAAGGCCAGCGGGGTGTGCTGCGTTATAGCCGAGTCGTTTGCCCGCATCTTCTACCGAAACGCCATAAACATCGGCCTGCCCATCATTGAAGCACCCCGGGCAGTGGATGAAATACAGCCCGGACACAGCATCAGGATCTGCATCGCCGAAGGGAAGATCCACAACACAAGCACCGGAGCGCGACACTCCGCTCCCCCATTTCCAGATTTTATCCGGGATATCATCTCAGCAGGTGGCCTGATCGCGCACGCGCGAGGGAGGTTGGCACAATGAGCATCGCCGCTGACTGGCAGGTACTCCTCCTCCCCGGCGACGGGGTGGGACCAGAAGTCACAGACGCAGCGGAGCTGGTGCTCAAGGTGGCAGCAGAGCACGTGCCGCTCAGGTGCACGCGCACTCTCATTGGCGGGGCCAGCTTAAACGAGACGGGCCAGGCTCTCAACGAAGATACCCTCCGCCTGTGCTCGGCCTGCGATGCAGTTCTATTGGGTGCAGTCGGCGGCCCGCAGTGGAATGACCTGCCCGCAGAAAATAGGCCGGAATATGCCCTGCTTACGCTCCGCAGAAAGATGAAATTATTTGCCAACCTCCGCCCGGTGAAGCTTCGGTCGCAGCTTCTGCATGCCAGCCCATTGCGGGAAGAAAACGCAGGGCGGGGAGTAGACATTATGGTCGTGCGGGAGCTGGGAGGCGGGCTGTACTACGGCCCCCGGGGGACAGATGGTACCGGCACAGGGCAGCGCGCATATGACACCCTGGCATATACCCGGGCCGAAATTCAACAGGTCGTACGGGAAGCCTTCCGGCAGGCGCACCGGCGAAACAGGTCACTCACGAGCGTCGACAAGGCAAATGTCCTGGAGACTTCGCGGCTCTGGCGAGATGTTGTAAATGAGACAGCGCCGCTTTACCCGGATGTGGACACAGAACACCTTTATGTGGACAACTGCGCCATGCAGCTGGTACTCGACCCGGCCAGATTCGACGTCGTGGTCACGGAAAACACGTTCGGGGATATCCTCAGCGATCTCGGGGGCGCCCTGGCTGGATCGATCGGAATGCTGCCCTCGGTGAGCATTTCCCGCGGCGATCATCCCTGTCTCTACGAGCCGGTACATGGGTCGGCACCGGAAATTGCCGGGCAGGGAATCGCCAACCCGCTGGGAGCTATCCTGTCGGTACAGATGATGCTTGACATTACATTTGGTAGAGAAGATCTGGCGCAACATCTGGACGAGGCCATAGACGATGTACTGGAGAAGCACTGCTTCACCCGGGACATCGCACAGAAGGGAGTACCTCCGGTCTCAACCGGAGAAATGGCGCGGCAGGTGGCCGACAGATTTGCGGCGCGGATTCAGGACATGTCCTCTCCGGCAGGGCCACACGGGTAGGACAGGATCTATGGTCCCGGGGGGAGAGGACTTCCCCCGGGATTCTTCCAAGATAGGACCCTCCGGGTGCGGGCCACCAGACGGGCACGCTTTCGAAGAAGGACCACAGCAGATCAACCCCGGAGTCGTGGATCGAGGACATCCCGCAGTCCCACACCGAGAAGATTGAAACCGAGTACGGTCCACACTATGGCCAGCCCCGGGAATACCGAGATCCAGGGAGCAACCTCTATGAAATTGACTCCCTCGTTCAGGATGACCCCCCAATCCGGGGCGGGGGGCTGCGAGCCCAGTCCCAGGAAACTGAGAGCCGTGGTGGACAGAATGGCCGCGGGCAGGGCCAGCGACATGAGAACAATGATAGGAGACAGGATATTGGGCAGTATGTGCCGGGTGATGATGCCGGCGTCTGTCCTCCCCATGGCCCGCGCCGCCTCGACATACAGCATATTCTTAACCGACTGGGTCTTGGAACGTACTACGCGGGCCAGGGCCGCCCAGCTGACCACAGCAATGGCGACTATCACGTTGTCCAGACCGGGTCCCAGGGCCATAACAATGGCCATGGCAAATACCAGCGGCGGCATTGCCCAGGTAACATCAGCTGCAAAGGAAATGAATCTATCCACCCATCTTCCGAAGTAGCCGGCAAGCAGTCCCAGGGTAACCCCGATCGCCGCCTGAATGGCCACTACCACCAGCCCGACCCGAAGCGCAATGCGCGACCCGTAGATCACGCGGCTGTAGAGACACCGGCCGTACTGGTCCGTTCCAAATGGCTGGGTGCCACCAGGTGGAGCCAGCCTGTCTCCCAGGTCCATGTCCGAGTAACCTCTCGGCGTCAGACTGTCGGCAAACACGGCCGCAAACACCACAGTCAGAAATATGATGAGTCCGGCCGCAAACATTGGATGTTTCACAGCTCGTATAATGCTCTGATAAAGCGGATTCATAGGTGTTCCCCCAAGTAAATCAGCAATAAATCAGGACTCATATTCTTGTCGGATCCTGGGATCAAGGAGACCGGTCATTATGTCTCCCATGGTGTTCGAAATCACTGTCAGTACTGCTATGATCAGCACCACGCCCTGCACCACCGGCAGGTCCTGGCTCATGATGGAACGCCAAAGCAGGCGACCCATCCCCGGCCAGGCAAACACACTCTCGACCACAACCGCACCCCCGATCAACCAGGGAAGCGACAGGAAAAAGGTAACAGTGACCGGTATCAAGGCATTGCGAAGCACGTGCTTGTAGAACACCTGCCGGCGCGGCAGGCCCTTGGAGTGCGCTGTGGTAACGTACTGCTCGCGCATCACCTCCAGTACCTCCGAGCGAGTCAGACGCATCGTGTCGGCGATAGGGGGAAGCATCAGACTCATCAGCGGCAGCACAATGGATTTTGGCCCTACATAACCCGATATGGGAAAAATGCGCCAGGTAACGGAAAAAAGAACGATGAGAAGTATCCCAAGCCAGAACGGCGGCACCGATCGCAGAGCAGTGGAACTGACCACGAGAATCCGGTCCATCCACGAGCCCCGCCCAATGGCCACAGCGAGACCGAGGGCAATGCCGATTATG
>PWGR01000210.1 GCA_003554565.1 Clostridia bacterium | reverse complement strand
TGCGGCGCGCCCCGGTTATCGCCACCACTGAGTCTCTGTCGGAGATCAGGGCAACGTGGCCGCTGGCCTCATGCACCGAGTCAGTCATCTCCTCGGCGAATGAGCCAAGGTCAATGATGGCGGAGTATTTTTTCAGGATGACCTCGCCATCTTTGTCCACGAAGATCTCCAGGGGATCTCCATCGCGGATCCTCATTGTCCGGCGAATCTCGATCGGTATAACAATCCGTCCCAGATCATCGATCCTTCTGACAACCCCTGTTGCTTTCACAGACTTCACCTCTTGCACCGGATTGTTCGTCGCGAAGCTATTATCCCGCAGCACAAGAAGTTTATTCTGCCGCGGGCATTGAACGGCAGAAGAGGGACTGTTCACAAACAGGAACTATCTGGGGCAGATCAATCTCCGGTCCCACGCATGGAGGGATGGTTCTGGATATAGAATCTTACAAAAGCCTCAATAATTTCATCTCGTTCGAGACGGGTGGCTAGCACGCGGGCATTGCGGTGCGCAGTGATGTAAGCCGGCTCATCCGTGAGCAGGTAGTGGGCCAGCTGCTGCACCGGATCGTAGCCCTTCTCCTCCAACGCCAGGTAAATGGTCCGGAGGGCACGGACATAGTCCCGGCCCTGCGCATCCAGCTGTTCATCATCGATGATTCGTGTACGACGCTGATTACCGTATTCAGAAAACATGGTTCATCCTCCAATTGCACTTGGCGACAGGCTCTTATATGTCTTCTTCTTCGCAGGCAGCATATCCTTCTAAGCAGATCCTCAGAAGCAGCACGATTTTCAGTCGGTCCAGGAACGGGGATCCGGAGCCCACCACTCGAACAGTTTCCATTCTGCTGCACGTTCTGGATCAACAGAGTCGGCGGAACGTGGTTCCTCCCCGTCGTGGTAGCTCCGCAGGGCCTGGAGGGTTGCGTATCCAAAGATCCCATCGATGCCACCACTGTAGAGGCCTTCGGCCCACAGCAGCTGCTGCAGCCCCATCACATCGCTTCCGCGCATCGCAAAGCGAACCGAACGCGCCACCTCGCCGTACTTCTCCCCGGGAGAACCAGAGACCACCACCACAGTCCCCGTGGACGCGTACCGGTACAGGGTGATCACATCGCGATCGAACATCCGGATGCAGCCGGCAGAGAGGGTGCCGCCGATTGAACCGGGACGATTGGTTCCGTGGACGCCGTAGCGACCCCAGGGCACGCTCAGGCCCATCCAACGGGCCCCGAATGCTCCCCCCCATGCACCCCTGTCCACGATCATCCACGCGCCAAGAGGAGTCGGTGTCTGTGGTCGTCCGACCGCCACCGGCCACGAATCCACCGGCAATGCACCCCAGGGCAGGGTAAGCCGCCTCGCATCTGCATCAATGCCCACATGCAGCCCGGCCGGTCCATAACCTCCCCATCGCCGGCCATCCGCAGGTATCTCCCAGGGATCGTCAAGAACATCGGCGGCTGCAAACTGCTGTGCTGGTGCGGCAGATGCCACCAGATCACCCAAAGGGCAGAGTATGACGGCCGTGCCGCCAATCACCACGGCAGAGACGGCCGCAATCAGTACAGTCGTCAGCCTCATTTTTCCACCCCCGCGGCAGTGATCTAGCCAATCTATACGCCGCCGCGGGCAGATTAGTCCCCTTCATTCGCAGCCAACAGTGCAGACATGGTCAAGGCATTGCGCGGAGCGTAATCAGCGTAGCAGTTGTTGAACATCACGAAGGTCTCTTCCGCCCTGGCATCCACATCTCGGATGGGACGAACCCAATCCCGCAGTTCATCCTCGGTGTATAGGTAGCGAAATCGCTCGGCCGCAGAGCTGGTGCGCCGGTTCCAGTTAGTCTCATTGTGGCCGTGAAAGCGGAAGTAGCCGTAACGACCGCTCTGCAGCACAACAGGAGGAATTGACCTGCTGCCCACCTGAGGTTCATCAGCGGTGACCAGGGAGAGCTCGCGCTCCCGGAGAAACGGAAGAACCCTGCCCATGACCTCATCGCGGTACCACGAACGATGGCGGAATTCCACCGCCAGGTCATGGCCCTGCATCACCTCGGCCGCCCGGTCAATCCACTGCAGGTTCCCGCGAAGGTTGGCCGCATCATCTGCGGTGAAGTAGGGCGGAAACTGAAACAGGATGAGGCCGAGCTTGCCCGCACGCCGGAGGGGTTCCATGGCACCAACGAAAATCTCGAAGCATCTGCGAATCATCTGGGGCGGGGGATTCTTCACGTTACCATACCGGGTCAGCTGGTAATCGTATTGCTCCCGCACCGGGGCCGGGAGCCGATCCGGTCTGACCGAATGGCGGGTCATGATACCGAAAGCCTTGACGTGAAAGGTAAACTCATCGGGCGTTCTCTCGGCCCATCGTGCAGTAATTCCGGGTTCCGGGAGAGCATAGAAGCTGGAATTGACCTCCACCACATCAAAATGACTGCTGTAGTAGCGGAGCAGACCCTCCGGGGAGCGGCAATCCTCCGGGTACCAGGCTTGCACCATGGTACGATCTGCCCAGGAACAGGTCCCGACTCGCGTCAACTAAACCACCTCCGACTAATTCATTCACTGCTGGTTATCCTATACCATATCATCCGGCGGAGCGAAACTGATGATATGAGATGCAGAGGGGTGATCGCCTTGCTGAACGCCCACCAGCCGAAAAAAAGATGCGACCGCAGCGCGACCTCCACCGGGCGGGACGGTCTATGAGCAACCTCGCGGCCATCATCATAGCCGCCGCAGCCGGCAGCTTGATGGCCTGGCAGGGCACACTGAACTCCTTTTTAGCCCGGCGAGTAACGCTGGCCGGGGCCACCCTGATAGTTCATATCATCGGCACCGCAGTAGCTGCCGCTGTGGTAATTTATCTCGCCTCTTCCAACCGTCTTGCCGCCGGTTGGGATGATGCCCTGCGCACGCCAGCTTACGCCTACCTTGGCGGCCTGCTGGGAGTGGCAATAATCTGGACAGTTGCGGCGAGTATAGGACGGGTCGGGGCGGCCAGCGCCACCACAGCAATTGTCGCAGCACAGGTCACTACAGCTGCACTTCTGGATCACTTCGGTCTGCTGCACCTGAAGACAGTCCCTTTCTGCTGGGCGCGCCTCGCGGGGCTCGGCCTCCTGGTAGCCGGCACCTGGCTGGTGCTCCGGGGAAGTTAGAATTCCTGTGTGGCCCGCAGCCAAAAATAGTAGTTCACCAGCGGAAGCAGCAGTGCGAAAACCCACAGTGCCGTACCTGCTGCGCCC
>PWGR01000264.1 GCA_003554565.1 Clostridia bacterium | reverse complement strand
GGTGTGACCCATCCGTCCCGGGAAGTTCCGGTTCGAAGTGCTGAGGCAGCGCTGACCCTCCGCCAGAACGCCCATATGTCCACCGAGGCACGGCCCGCAGGTCGGGGCACTCACCGTGGCCCCGGCTTCTATAAATACTGCGAGTACTCCCTCTGAGAGGGCACGGGCGTAGATGTCGCGCGAACCGGGTATGACCATCATGTCGACATCCGGGTGAACTCTCCTGCCCCTGATGATCGCGGCGGCGGCCTGCAGGTCGGAGTACCTCCCATTGGTGCAGGATCCCAGAAAAACGGTGTCAATCCTTTTACCACAGGCCTGCTCTATGGAGACCGCGTTGTCCGGTGAGTGAGGCATCGCCACCTGGGGCTCGATCCCGCCGCAGTCAAAATGGTACCTGCGGGCGTAGACGGCCTCCCGGTCCGAGCGGAGGGGGGTGAATTCGCGGTCGGTTCGATCCCGCAGGTATTTTTCCGTGGTGTCATCCGGGGTGAATATTCCGTTTTTCGCCCCGGCCTCGACAGCCATATTGGCCATGGTGAACCTGTCGGCCATGGACAGTTTCTCGATTACCGGGCCCGTGAATTCGAGGGCCCGGTAGGTGGCCCCGCCGGCGGTCATGCTGCCTATTGCGTGAAGAATCAGGTCCTTGCCGGTCACCCACGGGTTAAGCTCACCCTGGAATTCAAGCAGCACGCTTTCCGGAACCCTGAGCCAGGTCTGGCCCGTAGCGAGTGCATAGGCCAGGTCGGTACTTCCCACTCCGGTGGCCATTGCTCCGAGAGCCCCGTAGGTACATGTATGCGAGTCCGCCCCGAGTACCAAATCTCCGGGCATAACCAGTCCATTTTCCGGCAGGAGGACGTGTTCGATGCCTTCGCCTGGGCGAAAGAAATGTGCGATCTGCTGTTTTCGGGCGAATTCACGCGTCAACCTGGCCTGCTCCGCGCTTTCGATGTCCTTGGCGGGAACGAAGTGCGAGAGCACCAGGGCGACGCCTTCGCGGTCAAATACTGTCTCGGCCCCCATTTCCCGAAATGCGGATATGACCATGGGAGCGGTTATGTCGTTGGCCATGGCCAGATCCACCTTGACAGTGTGGATTTCTCCGGGTTTTGCGACATCCTGCCCGCTGTGCGCTGCTATTATCTTCTCTGTGGCTGTCATCGGTCTCCTGTCGTGTGTCATACAGAGGACCTCCCTTCCCGGACATCGGCCGGGCGGTGAGAGGCCGCACCCCTGCCGCTGCTGCAGTCGGTCATCGGTCTGGCCATGAGACATTTGTCCAGCGCATTTACATAGGCGAGGGCGCTGGCCTCCAGTACATCGGGGCTCAACCCCCGCCCGACGTGAGTTTCCGAGTTGAACTTCACCACTACAGTCCCATTTCCCAGGGCATCCGTACCGTCTGTAACTGACTCGAGGCGGTAATCCACCAGCTCCGGATTGATCCCGGTGGCCGAATCGATTGCCCGGAATATGGCGTCTACCGGTCCGTTTCCGCACGCGGAAGTCTCCCGGGGCTCGCCGCACAGCTGCAGTCGAACCGTAGCGGAGGGGATAGCCCGGTTCCCGCTGGTCACCAGCAGATATTCCAGCTGCAAAGTTCCATCCGCCCTACCCAGCTGGTCATCGACGATGGCCTCCAGGTCATGCTCTGAGATAGGTGCTTTCTGCCCGGGCAGCTGTTTGAAGCGGGAGAAAACCTCCTCGAATTCCTCTTCCGTCAAATCATAGCCCATCTGCTGCAGGCGTGAACGCAGGGCATGCCGGCCGGAGTGTTTGCCCAGCACCAGTCTCGAGGCGGGGAACCCGACATCCTCCGGACGCATGACCTCGTAGGTGGCGCGGTGTTTGAGAACACCGTCCTGGTGAATCCCCGCCTCATGCGCGAAGGCGTTTTCTCCCACGACGGCCTTGTTGGGCTGCACCGGGATGCCGGTCAGGCTGGAAACCAGTCGGCTACTCCGGTACAGCTGCTGGCACCGGATGTTTGTGTTCACCTGGTAGATGTCCCCCCGCGTGTGCAGGGCCATCACCACTTCTTCCAGGGCACAGTTTCCGGCCCGTTCTCCAACCCCGTTCACCGTGCATTCGATCTGCCTGGCGCCCCCCGCTACCGCCGCCAACGCGTTTGTCGCTGCGCCGCCCAGGTCATCATGCGTGTGTGCACTCAACATCACTCTGCCTTGTGGTGCAAGCCGTTCGGAGAGGGTCTCAAACAGCCGCCTGTACTCATCGGCGGTCGCATAACCCACCGTATCCGGCACGTTGATGACCGTGGCACCGGCCTTGAGTGCGGCAGAAAGAACCTGTACCAAAAAGTCCACATCAGTTCTGGTGGCATCCTGGGCCGAAAACTGGACGTCATCGGTGAATCTGGTTGCGTACTTGATTGAATCGACGGTGACCTCCACCGCCCTCTCCCGGCTCATCCTGAGCATGTGCTCTAAATGAATATCGGATGTGGAGATAAACAGATGAATGCGCGGCTTCTGTGCTTCCCGGATTGATTCCCAGGCGGCATCAATATCTCCCCGGTGTGTGCGGGCCAGTGCTGCAATCGTAGGCCCCCGCAATTCGCGCGCGATTGTCTTGACCGCACGGAGCTCATCTTCCGAGGTCGCGGGAAATCCGGCCTCTATAACGTCAACGCCCAGTGCCTGTAGGTAGCGAGCGATCTGCAGCTTCTCGTGCCCAGATAGACTCACGCCCGGCGTTTGTTCTCCGTCCCGCAGTGTGGTATCAAATATCTCCACCGTCTCGAGGGGCTCATTCATTTTGGCACGACTCCTCTCTGTTACTGTGGGTGAACGCAGTTGGCTCAGAAAAAAATAACCCCGCCCCCAAATAGGGGCGAGGTCAAGTTTTCCTCGCGGTACCACCCTCGTTCGTCGCAGCCTCACGGCGGCGACCTCGACTGGTGCGAAACACAGTTGCACCCTACACCCGGGATAACGGCGGGTGGATTTCGCCGGCCGCAGCTGCTGTGCCTTTCACCGCGGCAGCTCGGGGGCGAGTTCGGCGTCTGGCTGCGCCGACATTTCAGCAACGCCGGCTCTCTGTGCAGCAGCAGTATGAACACCTAGTACTCCCC
Organism: Clostridia bacterium; assembly: GCA_003554565.1. GTDB lineage: Bacteria > Bacillota > Sulfobacillia > SLMV01 > SLMV01 > PWGR01. The sequence goes on along the minus strand of PWGR01000264.1, from coordinate 168 downwards.
GTCATAGCAGATGAATTTGTGAAGTAGCGATCTCGAACCGCCCGGCGGGCGGGACAGGAAAATCCTATCTGAACGAGTATGCGGTATACAATAGCAATGTGTCCGTATTTCGTCAACCGCATATGGTTTTGTGTCACCTTATTCCGTACCATGGAAAGTTCGTTACAT
>PWGR01000261.1 GCA_003554565.1 Clostridia bacterium | reverse complement strand
GTAAAACCGTACACGGCGTTGGTAGCCGATCCATCCGGGCCAGTAAGCTCCCTGATCGCGTAATAGGCCCGATACATCAAACTCGTACCATCGACGGCAATGAGCGTGTGTTTGTGTCTACCATGTCCATCAGACAAAATCCTCACCCCCGAGTTTCCCACTCACCTCATTGTACAGCTGTAAGAAGGCTTGCTGCATGCTCAGATCAGGCAGAATCTTTTCGCCTGTGGGCGGAAAGGGCAAAAATCACGGTGACAACCAGCAAGGAGACAAAAATCAGGTGCGGAATGCGGGCGGCAATCCACAGAACAGCATAGGCTACATGCGCTCCAAAAACAGTCCAGGACCTGGCAGCCGCCTCCCGCAGCTGCGCAGGAAACGTGGTTTCCTCCAGCTGAGTACGCACAAGACAGAGCTCATCGAGCTGTACGTCACTGATGGTCTCATCGTCGACCATCATGACCACTCTGAGGTGCGTTCGCTGATCCGCCTCCTCCGCAGCGGCAAATTCACGGGACATCTCGTCCCGATGCACCACCGGGTCGGCCTCCACGCGCTGCCGGGCCAGGGTGCCCATGCGCAGCACGCCCTCGCGCAGGATTGCGTAGCTGTCTGAATCCACCTGCAGCAGAGACTCGCTCTCCTTGAGGTACCCATCGGCATCCCAGACCTGCTCGTGGCTCTGCACCTCGGCGTCCACTGTATCAGCCAGGGCCGCAAGAGCTGCCGTACCCTCCTGTACATCTGCAACGTGCAGGATAATGGACTCAGACCGCTCTGCTTCGTCCACCCTGAGCACCTCTGACAGCATCTGGGCGTCGGTTTCAGGTTCAGGATCTGCGCTCTCCAGTTGGGGAGCATCAGCCGGGGCATCATCCTCCCCCACAGCCCGCATCGACATCATGAGAGGCTCCCCGGGGGCGGATACATGGCTGTACAACCCGGCAACAGGAAGAAGAAGGAGCAGCAGCACAGCTGCTACCATCGGCATCCTACGAAGCCACCCACTCCCGGATCCCCGGAGTCCGGGTTTATCCTCTTTGTGCCGCAGAAGATCAGCCCTCAGCTGCCGCCGGAAAGATGAAGGAACCGACTGCGAAGGGACCTCACTGAGTATCTCCCGCGTTTCCCGCAGCTGTTCCAACCTGCGGCGACAATGAGCACAGTCCTGCAGGTGCCCACGGACACGCGCGGACTCGCTTTCGGTGACCTCGTTATCGAGATAGGCAGACAGGAGTTCGCCCGGGAAATCACATGTCGTGTGTCTCATCCATCGTCGCCTCCCTCGGATTGCCCGACGGCCCTGTCGCGGAAAAGTTCCATTTCAGATAGAATTTCGTGCAGCGATGCACGCGCCCGGTACAGGCGCGACTTCACGGTCCCGAGCTCAATTTCAAGAATATTGGCAATCTCCTCGTAGGTGAATCCCTCTATGTCCCGCAAAATGATTACGACACGGTGGTGCTCAGAGATCTCGGCCAGAGCAGAATTGATGCTGTCCCGAACCTCACCGTGCATCACCACGTCCTCTGGTGCGGGCATATCTCCAGCGAACTGTCGTGAGACCTCGCCGTCGCCCAGCTCCATGGGCTCGTCCAGAGAGTAGGTGCGCTGCTTGCTCCTGCGCCGCAGGATATCCAGGCAGACGTTTTTGGCAATGCGGTAGATCCACGTCGAAAAGGACGCATCACCCCGGAACCGCTGTAGCCCGGAGTATGCCTTCAATAATGTTTCCTGCGCCGCATCGCGGGCATCCTCAGAATTGCCCAGCATACGGAATGCGAGGCTGTATATCTTGTCCTCGTATCCCTCGATCAGGGCCTCAAAGGCGGCCACCTCGCCCTCCCTGGCCAGGGACAGCATTCTCTGCTCGTCCACCGACTTCCCCCTCGTCCCCTTCAGGCTCATTTCATCAGAATTAAGTATAACAGAGGCGGCGCCGGATGTGCATTCTCGCAAAAAAGCTGCCTCAAGGAGAAATAGTGCTGCTACCATTTGCATGAAGAAAAAGGTGGGATCATCTCCGGCGCTGGCCCATCACTGGACCTGCAGGTCGGCATCCGGCGGTCTATGTCACGGGGCCATCATCCGTCGTGGCCAGCACCGCCGGAAGAACCTTGTGCGGCACTCAGAAAAACGCTGGCAGACGGAGAGACATTGGCGGCATTGAGAGAGACAGTCCTGCTCCGGAACACTCCAGGAGAGAACCCGGTTTCCGGAGAACTGTTTCTACCCAGATCTTGCAAGATGGTAATCGCCAGAAGAGGCTGTGGGTCGCCGCCACCATCGCTTCACGACCAGCCCCACGCAACGCCGGACTACGGGAGCTTGTATACCGATCCTGCACCCTTGCCATTGCAGGGTGGGACGGACGAGAGCAGCCCCACCCAGGTTGACACCACCGAGGCGAGACCACACTAACGACAAATTATGGCCCCTGTACGTTCAAGTGCACTCACCATATTCAGCATCTCTGCTACTTCACGAAGGGAAATCCACGGGCGTAGCTCACCCGCCCAGAGTTCTTCTTCCCAGTGCACTTCTTTCAATGGGCGTCCGAAAAGGGCCACTTCGCGCCGTTGTGCGCACCAGTTGAGGCTGGACCCGAAGAGCATCTCGACCTCAGTCACCGGGATCAGGTGCGGATCGAGGTCATCTCTGTGCTGGTAGATACCAATAATGGATGTCCCGAAATGGAGTGTGCGCCACCCGACCTGTATCCCGTACTCATTGCCAATACAGCTTATGGGGAGGATTTTTTGCAGCTGTCGCTTGGGCACGTAGAATTCCCCTTCACGCACCACCCCCTCCACGGGGGCCAGCGGGGGTTTTTCCGAATATCGATGTATCCGGACCTCTATCGGCCCGTCATTGCCGTCAAGCTCAAGAAAACCTGCCTCTGTCGGGGTCAACCTGCTGCCATCACTGGTGCGCACAGCGTAGTCCCACCCCTCCTCCAGGACCAGGTTAATGCGGTGAACCACGGCACCCAGCGGCAGGTAGTATTCATCATCCATCGACAGGGCATATGATGAGATTTCGTGATCGCCAATCGCCGTGGGTATCATCTTTTCCGGGTCATCCAGATCAGGGAGTTCGGGTACGACAACCGTGGGAATTTCCACCGGCAGGTCCTCATTGCCCAACGACCCGATCAGTCGATCCCTCTCGTTATACGACAGGATGCGATTCTGCTCACGCAGGTATTGCTGGACCGCCTGGTAAGTGGGCGGCTCCTCCCGGCCATACGGGTCGGGGTAGATTCCGAGGTTCCAACGCACCTTCCCGTCCTCCCGGACATCGGGAAGCAGAGATAATGGCTCATTTGCAATCCGGACTGGCATCCCCACCTCAACTTTGCGCGCAAGCTGCTTGACGTCATCCTCCCGCATCCTAACGCAGCCATCACTGACAAATCCACCAATAGAGGCCTCATTGTTCGTTCCGTGGATACCGTATCCCGGCCTATTCAGACCGAACCACCAGGATCCCAAGGGATTGTCAGGACCCGGTTCCACCGGTGGGCGCCCCGCCGGATACCACCATGGATCAGAGACTTTGACTGTCACAAGGAAGTCACCGACCGGCGTCTCACGACCCGGACGCCCAACGGCGACTGGATATCTGCCTATCGCCTGGCCCGATGAGGTAAAGACAAGGCTGGCAGCGGGCAGATTTACCAAAATCCCGGCCTCCGTATAACCGGCGGGGAGTTCGCCTTCCGCATTACCGTCTTCCCCCCTGGCTTCGATACCCAGCCCAGTATGTCCACCTGCAAGTGGCACAGTTACGGCCACCTGGAAAATCACGATGACTGCGATGCATACGACAGATCTGGTCACGCACTCACTCACAATCCCTCATCCTCTCCAGACGCGAAAGAAAACTGCTTCTCCTATTCAATATGTGCTCTGAAGTGGATGATGATGCCGCCCGGGGCTGCTGCCAATTGTGACCAGAGCACCGCCGCGTATTTTTACGCTGTAACTCGAACCGGGGGGTTCCATTGAGCGATGGATGATTGGTAAGCGAAGGATTTGCAATCAGAGTTCCGGCATGATACCAGCAAAAAAAGATGCACAGATCAAGATGTGCAAGAGCAGCTTTAATTCACACTTTCGGTCAGACTCAGACGCGGGAGTGATCACATGATCCAGCTCTTCAGCGGCAGCAACAGCGGTGGGCATCTGCACAGCCGTCGTACTCCTTTTGGTATTCGGAAACGGACACATTGCATAGGCCGGGGACCGGGAGATCCAGCCACCCCGGGGACCCGGGGATGTCCCCAAACCCGACGGGGATACCCTTCCGAATGCACGACGGCGATGCCGTACAGGATAATCCTCTTTCTGATCTCCGTCCCGGTTATCGCTCTGGAGATCTATTCCATCTACGACCCCCGCGAGGCGTACCTGCTGTTTCGCCGGGGATTGAAGTACGCAGATGATGTGCAGTTGACCGATTTCTACCTGTCTCTGACCCGATACGGAGCAGTCGCCGGCCTGATCTTATACTCATTGTTCCTGATCGCCGCTGGAGAGACGGCCGTGTTGCTGGCAGCTCTTTTCGCGGTCACTCTGCTTTACCTGCTGCTGAGACGCCCGGCATTCATACACGGGGGACATGGCTTCCGTCCGGGCCAAATTGACGGCTCAGCGCGTTGTACAGGTCGGGGTGTTCTGCTATAATACCGGATGCAGTAGGATGTGATCCGTGCCGAGGTGGCGGAATTGGCAGACGCGTGCGACTCAAAATCGCATGGGGTAACCCCTCGTGTGGGTTCGACTCCCACCCTCGGCACATCCGGACACCTTCCCAGTGAAGGTGTTTTTCCTGCAATGACGTGGGAGAAAACTGTAAAGCGCTCTCGATCGCACTACTGCAGCACACCCGCCGTCTCCTGCCTGCACCTTCGGGTAGAGACGGCACCACGGTTCGCATTGACGAACTTCTGAGTTGCAACTAGGACCAGATAATACCCAATCATCGTGATCCGTGATCATCGGCGATCAGGTGCCGGGAGAAGTATTTATGGTGTCAGGCATTGAGATGCTGGAAAATGTGGTCCCGCAGCTCCCCGTATGCCAGAGCACCGGTCGCATGCCCCTTATCTATGACCTGAACATCACAGTCACCGTAGGATTCGCGCTGTCTTTCAAAGGTCAGAAGTCGATCATGACGGGCCAGAAGCGGAAACACGTGATCATGATTTCGGTTCCTGAAGCCTTCCTCGAAGTTAAGAACGCGACGAATCACCGTCCGCTCTTCCCTTGTGAGCGGCGCAACAGCACAGGAGTATGCCGATTCCAGATAAGCCTCATCCATTGCCAGGCCTGCCAACAGGGGCAGGTACACATCTGCCGAGTCGCAGTGGATGTGGTGCAGGTTGGTGACAAATCCCCCGAGGCTGGTGCCGCAGACAGCGACTCTCCTCACTCCCTGCTGACGCAGTGCAGACACGGCCTTCTCGGCGAGCGTGACTGATACAGAAAGCATGGCCATCCAGTTCTCCAAGGTGGAGCTTCCCCGGGCGAAATCTGACCTGCTGGCATGCCATGGTGCCCGAAGGGCCAACAGGCTGACCTGCCGGGTCCGGGAATCGCGCCGGTGGAAAATGCGGCTGAATCCGTAGTCGTACGGGATCTCAGACGCCCCATGGTGGTAGACTACTGCCGGAGCCGCGTCCCCCTCCCAGTGATGCACCTTGACACCCGCCTCCAGCGGCCCGACCAAGCTGTCTATCTGGACTTCGCATTCGTCCTCGATTTCAGTCAGGTTCAGAGTCCAGTCCGATCCGGTTGAACATAGATGAGATTCCAGTGGAAGAGATTCAACACCGTCCCTGAAGTACTTTGCCGCAAACACCGCGCCCAGCCTGACAGCTACCTCGTCAACCACTGCATGCATGCTCATTGCTCTCCCCTATCTCCCTGCACACATCCGGTAGGATCAGGTAACCTGATGGTGCACGCCACCAGGCTCCCTCCGGATTTTTAAGTTCCCTGTCTATCATACCGTATGTTTCAAGCAATGCCCAGATATTTGGGGTCAGACCCGGTGCTGCGGGCACCGCCTGCAGATTGAGTGGTCCCCACCCCACCGGTCGATGAATATGGGGCAAGGCAGGAATTCCTCTCCCATCGTCCAACAGTTGAGGAAGACCTGCATGCAAAAGGAGGCTGCATATATGTCAAGATTTCACCTGTTTCCACCCGACCGCGTCCACCGCACCTGGAACCGGGAAAACGAACCCGTACTCGAAGTAGAACCTGGGGACACAGTGTTTTACGAAACCCGTGATGCGACAAACAACCAGGTAACAAAGGATTCGACCAGCGAGGATCTTGACGCTCTGGACTGGGATACATTCTATCCTCTCGCCGGTCCCCTGTACGTCCGGGGAGCAGAGCCTGGAGACGCCCTGGTTGTCGATATACTCGAAGTACAGCACCGCGGATGGGGATGGACTGGTATCCTGCCGGGCTTCGGCGTACTGCAGGAGGAGTTCCCCGAACCACACATCCGCATCTGGGAAACACATGACGGAAAGTATGCCTACATGAATGATTTCGTCCGGGTTCCAATTGATCCATTCGCGGGAACCATGGGCGTGGTCGCAGCTGCGCAGGGAGAGCTTGAGCCCATGCCCCCCCGCCATGTAGGAGGAAATATGGATTGCCGCCATCTCACCGCAGGCACAACGCTGTACCTGCCGGTGGAGGTGAAGGGAGGGTTGTTCTCGCTGGGTGACGGTCACCTGGCTCAGGGGGACGGGGAAGTCTGCGTATCGGCCATTGAAGGAGACCTCGGCATCTCCTGCCGTTTCGACGTCATCAAGAATCAGCCGCTGTCGGCCCCTGAGATAGAGACCCCGCCGGGTCCGCTCACGCCATTCGGTGACCAGGAGGGATACTTCGCGACCATGGGAGTGGCTGACGATCTCATGGTGGCCACCAGGGACGCCGTCCGCAACATGGTGGGGCGAATCGGGGATATGTACGGGCTATCTCCGGAGGATGCGTACATGCTCGCCAGCGTCGCGGCTGATTTGAAGATCACTGAGGTTGTAGATCCCAACTGGATCGTCACACTGTACATGCCCAGGGCGGCATTTCTGCGGGAACCGCACGGGAGAAACCGCCTGTCGATGTCGCAACAGTAGAGGATGCACGCGGCCGCATGAAACTCCGCAGCTGATGGGCCCCACGCTGTGACGTTCCTGCATGCCTGTGCGCCGTTGATCTGTGTTCGGGCTGACTCACATTCCGTGCCGACCTGGCCCGGATGGACAAATGCAGAGAGGACGTGAAGCTGTGCATGACCTGCATATGATCTCGGGCTACCGCAACTGTCGTGCCTACTGCGAAAGCTTCTTCCGCCTGGCCCGTGAGGTTTTCGCGATCCGTTTTGACGAGTGGTTTGCCGCGGGCTTCTGGAGCAATGAATACATCTGTTATTCCTTTGTGCACGGCGACAGGGTGGTCGCAAATGCATCGACCAACTGGATGAACCTGCTGCTCGACGGACAGAAGATCCGGGCTACACAGGTAGGTACAGTCATGACCCACCCCGATTACCGTGGCCGCGGTCTGGGACGGCGCCTGCTCGAGACAATCCTGGATAAGCACAGGGCAGATGACACCCCGGTTTACCTGATGGGGGACGGGGAAGCAGCCGGGTTTTACCGAAAACTCGACCTTCAGGTCATGCGACCCGCCCGCTTTGTTATGGATCTTCCGGCCCGCCGGGGCCGGCCATCCACCCTCAATCCGCTCGGGCGCTCGCCCGAGGATCTGGCCCTCATTCACGAATTTGGCCGCAGCCGCAGCGCGGTATCCCGGGCATTCGGCGTGCGCGGTGCTGAGCACATCCTGCTGTGGTACTGCTTCAACCTCCTCAGGGACCACTTCTACCGGCCGGTGGGCCACGACGCGATCGTCATCTGCCGGCAGGAAGGCGGAACATTCCACCCCTTCGACATTGTCACCATCGATGAGCCAAATCTCGAGCGGCTGCTGTACGATATCACACCCCTTTCGATAGAGAAGGTAGAATTTCACTTCATCCCGGACCGATTCGGGGTCGGCATTCGAACCGCACGCGATAAAACAGGAGATCAGCTCTTCGCAACCCCCGGTCTTGCGTCCCTGATCCCGGAAGATTTCCGGCACCCGGCCACAGCGCAGGCCTGAGCTGAGGTAGACAGTCACTCTTTCTGCACACTATGGACCCACGCAGTTCAACGCTCAATGCAGGGCCAATTCAAACAGTGGATATGTGATACTTCGCGCATCCCAGACCTTCCGCCAGAAAGCGAGAGGCACGGTTCGACTTCACGCAGTCCCCGTAGGGGGTGAGACACTGGATAGAGCCCGGCTATTCCCCTTTTCCATATCAGGGCGGCAGGGGGGACACCGGGCTCGCTGGCAAAAACTAATCCCGGTGTAAGCAGCTGCGGCCACCGCACTGGGACCTGTGTTCATTCTCTCGTCGGTCATCTGCGGCATAACTCGAAAGAACTACTCCGCCTGCAGTTTGTACATGCATCGCCCCCCCGGTTGCGCACCCCGCACCGCCATCCATACGGCCAGGATCCACTCCCGACAGGACACCTCCGTCACATCAGCCCCCAAAAAAACACCTCAATTTTGCGCCCTATCCATCTCGCGATCAGCCTCCGCGTGGGGTTCAGCAAGCACGCAAATCCAACCGCATCAGTCATCAAGCCGGGGGTGATGAGCAACAGCCCGCCAACCAGTACGATACCGGCATTGAGAAGCGCCTGAGAGGGAATCTGTCCCCCCCCCACCTCTCTCCGAATTCTCCGGATGGCCGCCGCCTCCTCGCGAGAGGCAAAGAATGCCCCGACCACTCCTGTGACCAGGACAATTGATATGGTCTGCATTGTCCCGATCTGTCGCCCCACCTCGAGCAGTAGGGCCAGCTCAGCGAGCGGCACAACCGTAAGAAGAATAAGAATGCGCCAAAAACCAATCATCCTACATCACTCTCTCAGGCGTCCCCGGCAGCTGGAGGACGATAGATCGCGCGCCCCTTTCCCAGAATGGAATCAAGAGCGTCAAACAGGGCCTTCTCAGGACCCACCCGGTAAGCACTGCCCGCAAGGATAACGCGGTCCACCTCGGGCATACACAGATACACAGCTGAGTCACCGTCATGCTGCCGAAGGACATAACGAAGCTGCTCCAACTTCTCCTCATCCCAATCGACATATACGTAAAGTTTGCCATTGCTGTTTGGGCGCCGGAACTCGGAGGCGATAATATTCACCTCATCATCCCGGTAAGACACCTTGCCGGAAACCAGCAGGATCTCTTCATCCTGCAGCAGATCGGTGTACTCAGAAAACACATCGGGAAACACAACCACCTCGACCTGCTCCGTGAAATCCTCCATAGTTACAAAGGCCATGGTCTCACCCCGCCGCGTCAGAATCCTCGACTGGGCCATGACCAGTCCCCCCAGCGTAACGGGGGTATCCTGATTCATGGATTTCAGCTGCTCGGCATCACAGGTGGCCTCTTCCTTTATCAGATCGCGCCACTCATCGAGAGGATGCGCCGACAGGTATACCCCGAGCATTTCCTTTTCATGGCGGAGCCTCTCATTCGTCGGCAATGGGTCAGCCTTCGGTAAGTCGTCATCACCTGCACCAGATACCTGCAGGTCATCTCCGCCCACCTCAAATAGCGATACCTGCCCCGTCTCACGCCGCCGCTGCAGGCTCGCTGCCGACGACAGGAGCGACTCATATCCCGCCAGCAGCCTGGCCCGCGAGGGCTGCAGCGAGTCGAAGGCGCCGGCCAGTATCATGCATTCAACCGATCGCTTGTTCAGGGTCTTGGCATCCACCCGATTAAAAAAATCCCTTACGCTGCTGAAGGAACCACTGTCTGTGCGCTCGGCCACGATCGCATCAATGGCAGGCCGTCCGAGATTACGTATGGCCGCGAGGCTGAATAGAATGCGATCCCCGTCGACGGCGAAATTTCTGCCGCTTCTGTTCACATCCGGGGGCAGGACCTCGATCCCCATCCTCCGGCACTCTGATATGTAGCGGGCTACCTTGTCGCTGTCACTCATGATGCTGGTAAGCAGGGCTGCCATGAAGGCGACGGGGTAGTTAGCCTTCAGGTAGGCGGTCTGGTACGCCAGGAGCGCATATGGCGCAGTGTGAGCCCGGTTGAACCCGTAATTGGCGAATTTTTCGATAAACCCGAACAGCTTAACGGCAACACTCTCATCGTGACCGTTATCGGGCCATCCCCTGATGAACTTGTCTTTTATGGACTCCAGCACTTCCGGCTTTTTCTTGCCCATTGCCCTCCGCAGGATATCCGCCTCTCCCAGGCTGAATCCGGCCATGACGGAAGCAACCTGCATAACCTGCTCCTGATATACCATGATCCCGTAGGTGTCCTTGAGAATCGGCTCCAGCTTGGGATGCAGGTACTCGATATCCTCCGGGTTGTGCTTGTTGTGTACGAAAGTGGGGATGTTCTCCATGGGTCCTGGACGGAACAGTGCTACTGCCGCGATAACATCCTCGAAACTGGTGGGCATCAGATCATGCAGTAGATCCTGCATCCCGTCGGACTCCAGCTGGAACACGCCCTCGGTTTCACCGCGGGCAATGAGATTCAGCGTGTTCTCATCATCCATCGGGATGTCCTCCATACAGACAGGATCCCCCGTACTGTCCTCAATGATGGAACAGGTCTCCTCTATAACCGTCAGGGTGCGTAGACCGAGGAAATCCATCTTCAGCAGACCCAGAGACTCCAGCGTACCCATGGGAAACTGCGTCACAATGGAGCCGTCGCCCATGCGCTGAAGCGGCACGTATTCCTCCAGAGGGCGTTCGGTGATCACCACCCCCGCCGCGTGAGTTGAGGCATGCCGGGGAAGGCCCTCCAGGGAGCGGGCAATATCTATGACATTGCGAATCTCATCGTCTTCATTGTAGATCTTCTTGAGGTCGGACGCCTGCTCCATCGCCTCATCCAGGCTGATGCCTATCTGAGTCGGCACCATCTTGGCAATACCGTCGACCTCACTGTATGACTTGTTCAGGGCCCGGCCGACATCACGGATCACAGCGCGTGCCGCCATGGTCCCGAAAGTTATGATCTGCGCCACGCAGTCCTCGCCGTACTTGTCCACCACATAGTCAATCACTTCATCCCGCCGCTCGTAGCAGAAATCGATATCAATGTCCGGCATGCTGACCCGCTCGGGATTCAGAAAGCGTTCGAACACAAGATTGAACTCTATGGGATCAATGTTGGTTATTCCCAGGACGTAAGAGACCAGGCTCGAGGCCGCAGACCCTCGGCCCGGACCGACGGCAATGCCCTCTTCTCTGGCAAACCTGACGAAATCCCAGACGATCAAGAAATAGCTGGAATACCCCATCTCCTGGATCATGTCCAGCTCGTACTGCATCCGCTCCCGGATCCTGTCATCGGCCTCCGGATAGCGTTCGGACAGTCCCTCCTCACACAGGTGCGTCAGATAATCGGTGGCGTCAGCAAACTCACCAGGAATGGAGAATTCGGGCAGGTGCAGCTGGGAAAAATCGAAGTCCAGCTGGCACCTCTGGGCGATGCGTCCAGTGTTGTCAAGGGCTTGTGGGTGATCGGAGAACAACTCAAACATCTCTTCTTCCGATTTGAGGTAGAATTGATCATTGGGAAACTGCAGGCGGTTTTCATCATCGACGGTCTTGGCCGTCTGAATGCACAGCAGCACATCATGGGCCGCGGCGTCCTCGCGCCTCAGGTAATGGGTATCGTTGGTGGCCACCAGACCTATGCCCATTTCCTCCGCCAGCTCAACCAGAACCTCATTCGCCTGCTGTTCACGGGAGAGACCGTGATCCTGTATTTCCAGGAAGTAATTGTCCGGACCAAAGGTATCCCGGTACCACTGCACCGTCTCCCTCGCCTGGTCCACCTGCCCCTGCAGGATCAGCTGGGGAACCTCGCCGGACACGCAGCCGGAAAGAGCAATCAGACCGTCAGAGTACTGCTCAATTATTTCCCGGTCACAGCGCGGCTTGTAGTACAATCCCTCGGTGTATGCACGTGAAACCAGGTGCATGAGATTCCGATACCCAGTCTGATTCTCGGCCAAAAGCACCAGATGATAGGGATTGTCATCCTTTCCGACCTCCCGGTCAAACCGACTCCGGCGAGCGACGTACACCTCACACCCGATGACCGGGTGAATCCCTGCCTCCTTCGCCCGGCGGTAAAAATCTGTTGCCCCGTACAGAACACCGTGATCGGTGATGGCCAGGGCCGGCATTTCCAGTTCCACCGCACGGTTGACCAGTTCATCAATACGGCTAGCACCGTCGAGCAGGCTGTATTCGCTGTGATTGTGCAGATGAACGAACATGAAAATCCTCTCCTAATTATGCATATGATCGCATGAATGCCCAATCGGGCCGCATACTCTTCAATATCAGATGACCTGAATGATTCATTTTTGCAAGGAGCCCGATCACTCATGAACGACTTCGTTGTTCAAATGGTTCTTTCCTTTTCCATATCCATCGGGATGATTCTCGGTGGTGCCCTCCTCGGCTCTCTGGGCTCGCTGTTGATCGGCGGTTACCCGGCAACCACCATGATTGATGTGGCGGAGCGGATCAGGATCTGGGCCGCCGTAGGCGCTATCGGCGGAACGTGGCGCCTCTTTGAACTCGCCCTGTGGGAGAGGCAGTTTCCCGACCTGATCCAACAGGTCTTCATCGTCATCGCCACATTCACCGGAGCGCACCTGGGATACACCCTGATCCAGTGGGTGGTGAAAACCTGATGCGCCCCTCCGTGCGACGGCTCCTGGCCGTATTTCTCCTCGGTGTCATCGCCGGAGCTGCTCTGACCGCCGCTGCCGTCGCGGCCCAGGTCGAGCGAGCAGTTCTTCAGCGTGACCTGTTCATAAAGGCGGCCCGCGAGCAACGTCAGCAGCTGGACCAGATGCGCAGCCAGCTGGAGAAGTTCCAGACGCGACCGTCGATTGAGTCGGTAGAAATCCACCTGGTCAACCTCGGCGAGGAGAGATCGAGTACCGCACTCGCACTGCAAGAAAAACTTCGACCGCTCGGTGCACCGCTGATCGGCAAGATGCTGGATGAAGTCGACCCAGACATGCTCAAAAATATCTTCCAGGACAGACGGGTGGTGCACAACGAAAGCCAATACGAGCTGGCCGTGCAGACAATCATCATTGGTCCCACCACCCACTTTTACCTCATCATCCGAAACAACTCAGAGGCGGGTTTTCTCAGCGGGCTTCCCGGTTCCCGTCCTCACCGTACCAGCAGCACCACTTTTGCAGATCGCACATCCCGCATTTAGGGCTGACCGCCAGGCAGACTTTACGCCCGTGCTCCAGCAGGTTCAAGTGCAGGCTGAGCGCAATCCCCGGGGGGATATGCGGGGCCAAATCACGATGAATCCTCTCCGGCGCTGCCCCTTCCGACACCAAACCCAGCCGCCGGGCTATCCGGGCAACATGAGTATCAACGGGAAATACGTCCCTATCCAACCCGAACAGCAGCACACATGCTGCCGTTTTGATCCCCACACCGGGAAGATCCAGGAGGTAGTCGCGGCACTCCCCGTCAGTCCAGCTGCGCAGACGCTCCAGGCTGCACTCACCCATATCGGCACACACCCTGGCAATGACCTGCTGGATGTAGGACGCCTTCTGTTTCGCCAGCCCACCGGGCCGTAGTATCTCTTCTATCTCCCCTGGTCTCGCCTGAAGCATGGCGCCCGGGGTGGGAAACTGCTCGGTCAACCTATCCCATATCTTTCGGGTTCGACCATCACTGCTGGCCTGAGACAGTATTGTCACCAGGAGAGTCTCCAGGACACCGTCCGGCTCACCTGATAGGGACGGGCGCTCGCGATAGCTTGTACCCCGGCCGTGGACCGCCTCCAGAATCTCAGCCAGTTCCAATATCCGTTGTGACAGTTCATTTTCCCTGCTCAGCCGTCCTCACCTCATTCACCAGGCGTCTGAAGTAGGCGCCACGCTCGCGGTAGTTGGCAAATTCATCGAAGCTGGCGCAGGCCGGAGACATCAGTACCACATCGCCTGATCTGGCCTGCTCCTTTGCATGAGCAAATGCAGCGTCCAGATTGCAGGCACGGATGACGTCGTCTGTCCCCGCACCAGCACGCCGCAGGGACGAACAGATGATGTCTCTGGCCGACCCGGCTGCCACCACCGCCTGGATCCTGCCGCGCTTCAAACCGTCTGCAATCTCACCGGCGATCCCATCGTAGTTCAGGCCCTTGTCATAGC
>PWGR01000286.1 GCA_003554565.1 Clostridia bacterium | reverse complement strand
TTTTCAGTCCGAAGGGCTGGACGCCCCCACCGACTGCCTGGCGTCTGAACCGTGCGAGGATCCGCTGTCCGACCTGCGCGGCCGCGTCCCCGTGCGTCTGCACCGGAGCCCCCCCTCACTGAAGAAGCTTCTGCCCGATCTGTCGCCCGAGCGACGGCGGCAGTGGGCAGAGATTCAGGACAGGGCCCGCTCACACATGGCCGCCCTGATTCTCGCTGTATACTGGGCGAACGGTGAGCGGGATATAGCTGAGATCTGCCGCCGCGTGCGCCTGGAATGCGGTATTGATCTGAGCGAACATATCGAGCTGCTCTTTGCAACCCTCGAGGAGCTGGGCATAGTTAAGATCAAGTGAACACCCGGACGGCTGTACCCCGGTTCCGCGCGCTCCGGGGTACAGCCGGAGATGAATGCCCCGGGCAATCCGCATCGCAAATCAAGTCATTGACGGACCAGGCCGCAGCAGCGTCCGCCATCCGGTTCGTGGCTCTCGATAGGCTGGTTTTACCCGACCATCGTCTATATTCGTGATTGGATCAGTTTACTCACCGGACGGCGTGAGCCAGCGGTATTTGCCGTTCCGCCGGATCCGTGCGGTGGTACAGCCGGCGCCTCAGCGCAGCGGGGGCAGGAGGTGGATGAACTCCCTCCAGTGTTCAACGACCGGGCAGTCCGCAGGTTCCGGCAGCGGTTTCCCATCGGGATTGTACCAGATCGCCGTCATGCCGGCCGACTGGGCTCCCAGCACATCGTTCGGAAACGAATCCCCGATGAACCAGATCCGAGACGGGCAAACGCCCAACCCGGCGGCTGCATTTGTGAATACACCGGGATAGGGTTTCTTGACTCCCATGTCCGAACTGCTGAAGACTGACCGGAACCGCGAGGCCACACCGTGCTTCTTCAGCCCGTGGGCGAGGGTCTCACCCGAGAAGATATTGTTGCTGAGAATTCCGCAGGGAATCTTTCGTCCAGCGAGGACATCCAGGACCTCCTTCACGCCCTCCTGCAGGCCCTCAACCTCGTAGATCTGGTCGAAGAGCCGGCGCTCGAACCGCGGCCCGATCTGAACATCGTACCCGAATTCAGAGCACAGAAACCGGCACAGGCTCCGTATGCTCAGTTCGAACCCCGATTCCCTGGAGCGCCCATAGAGGTCGCCCTGCAGCCTGCTGCAGTGCTCCGCCATGGTCCCCAGCGATACCTCCTGCATGTTGTATTCTGTGCGCAGCAGACGGAGAGCTGGCTCCATGTTCAGCACTGTTCCCCGAAGGAGCGTATGGTCGAGGTCAAAGAGGATTCCGTGTGGACTCATGTTCGTTCCCCCCTCGTATGTATCCGTGGACGCGCACCTCGTTCGACGCTGCACTCACAAATCCCTGCATCTGGGAATCGGTACGTAGTCACCCGAGTAGGGGTCTCAATCAATGCCGGTTTGCACCGCCCTTGTCGAAGGTTCCGACCAGTACGAGACAGAAATCCACCCGCAGATGATCCGTTCATGGACGAATGTACGTCTATACAGAGTGGTACAGCCCAGGTTGCTGCATTGATCCTGAAGAACGCCTCTTCCTCGGCCTTTCGTTCCACGTTCTTGAGCGCCGCCATCACCGGGTCAGCCCCATGTGCAGGGCGAGGGTCAATCCACGGCGCCGCAGAAGATCACGATTCCCGTGGACCGACGCGCCCTGCCACCACCGCCAGCCACGGACTGTCCGGCCGGTGAGGGGCGCCGGTGAGATCCGCCCACAGGTCACATACAGAAAAACCTTGCTCCTGCAGCAGTGGCGTGATGGTTTCAGGTGAGTAGTAATGATCCCAGATCCGGTAAGTCGAGGTCTCTCCCATCTCCTCAATCACCGTGTACTGGCTGAGGCTGGTGTCGTGTTCCGGGTACTCGAAGCGTGATTGCAGGACCACATGTGGGTGTGCGCGCCAGAACCCCTCCCGGGCAACATACCACTGCCTCTGTGTTTCGGCCCGGTCTCCGTGAAAACGGGTGGTGACATCAAACACAAAGTGTCCACCGGGTTTCAGGGCGCGGTGGATCTTCTCCAGCAGCACGTCCCGCTCGACGTCGCTGAGGGCGCAGAAATCCCCGTAGATCAAAAGGACAAGGTCAAACTGATTACAGTAGTCCATGTCCAGGTAGTCCCCGTGTACGTATTCAATGAAAAGCCCCTCCTGCCCGGCGCGCTCCCGCGCGTATTTCAGCGAGGACCGGGAGCAATCGATCCCGGTGACCCGCAGGCCCATCCGGCCCAACCGGTGAACGTACAGTCCCGGTCCGCAGCCAAGATCGAGCACCCGATCACCCGGTTTCAGACCCGGGCGAAGGGAGAGGTTCTGGATACTGTTGGCAATGAACCCGGGTGATCGGCTGGCCGCCTCGATGTCCGGGTCGAGATGCGCGCGCAGCATCTGAGCCGAGATGTGCGGGTCGTCCCAGAATGGCTGCTTGCCCGGGGCAAACAGGTCCGGCCGGCAGCACAGTTCCTTCAAGCCCACGAGATTCAACCCGACTCCATCCAGCAGGTTCATGCGGTACGGTTCACACACTGAAACTCCCTCCCTCCTGCTGCGGCGAGCACCCTCCGGACAGTGCAGCGTGCGGGCGGCGGCGCGAAACGAACATCTGCCCGGCCTGCTGCGTTCCAGCTGCCTCTCGCCGGTCACACGGCCGCTTCCGGTCAGCAGGCGGGGCGGGATCGGACGAGCGGCCCGCCCGCATCACGAAAAAGACCGTCAGCGCTGCCCGCCGGCGCGGTGAGCCAGGTAGAATGAAACCAACTCCGCGAGCAGCTCATTCCGGTCAATGCGCGAAATTGCACTGCGCGCCCCGCTGCCGGTAATATACGTTGGATCTCCCGACAGGAGGTAACCCACCAGCTGTTCTTTTGCATCACAGTCCCTCAGCAGCAGCTCGCGATGGACGCCGAGAATCACCGCTTCGACGCTCTCCTGCCCGGAGCCTTCACCCCCCGCAGCGGGGTACACCCGGGTGGGTTTATCAGCATCTCTCTGTTTCATGGTCCATCTTCTCCCGTCAGTGCGGCGCGGATGGCCTCGCGGCCATGCTCCAGCGCCTCGGGTAGCTTTTCCGTTCTGTCGCCCCCGGCCTGGGCCATATCCGGGCGACCTCCTCCTCCGCCGCCCAGCTTTCGGCCAACACTGCCGACGACATCTCCCATGTCCACACCCCGGCTGACTACCCCGTCCGTGGCAGCACCTATGACAACAGCGCTCCCGCCCGCAACGGCAGCCAGGAGCACGGCCGAATCGCCCAGCTTACCCCGCAGCGAGTCGGCCATCTGCCGTAGGCCGTCCGCATCATCCGCATCCGCCCGCGCTGCGAGTACGGAAACACCGTTGACCTGCTCGGCTTCGTGCAACAGATCCTGGACCTGGTACTCACCCAGGCGGGCCTCCAGCCGCTGCACCCGGCGACGCTGCTTCTCCATTTCCCGGACCAGCTCCCGGGCCTGTTCGGCCAGATCTCCCGGTGCGGAGTCGAGCACCCGGGACAGCTCTGCCCCGAGCTCCTCCTGCTCGCGCATCCACTGCATGACCCCGCGTCCGGTGACGGCCTCGATCCTCCGCAAACCGGAGCCAACGCTGCTTTCTGTCAGAATCTTGCAGGTCCCTATCTCCGAGGTGCAGGCGACGTGGGTGCCCCCGCACAGTTCCAGGGAAACCCCGTCGATGCAGATCACGCGCACATCGTCTTCGTCATAGGATTCTCCGAACAGTGCAAGAGCTCCCTCCTCGGCGGCGCGGGCGAAGCTGGTATGCCAGGGCTGCACTGAACGACAGCTGAGGATCCATTCATTGACCTGGTCCTCAATCTCTCGCAGTGTTTCGGGCGACAGGGCGACGGGATGGGTAAAGTCGAACCGGAATCGATCCGGCCCCACCAGGGAGCCGGCCTGGTGAGCGTGCTCCCCCAGTATCCTGCGCAGCGCCGCGTGCAGGAGGTGAGTGGCAGTGTGATTGCGCGCCACATCCAGCCGGCGCCGGGCATCCACCCGGGCGGCCACCTCCTCACCATCGGTGAGGATACCTCCACGTATCTCGACCCGGTGCAGGACCTGATCATCGCCCAGGATCTGGCTGTCGGTGACCCTGGCACGCCCGTGCGGTCCGCGCAGTCGTCCCGCGTCTCCCACCTGCCCGCCCGACTCGCCATAAAACGGCGTGCGGTCGAGGATGACCCACCCCTCCTCCCCTGCCTGCAGGGAATCCTGGCGCTTCCCGTCTGCGACCAGGGCGGTTAGGTGTGCGGCCACTTCCAGGCAGTCGTAGCCGCAGAACTCACAGTCCGGGATCTCGGAGACGGCATGCAGCGATTCACCCAGGGCGCCGGCTGCTCCCTCACGTTCCTGCGCCTCGCGCGCCCGGCGTCGCTGGCGCTGCATCAGCTCATCAAACCCGGTCCTGTCCACGCTCAGGCCGCGATCAGCGGCCACATCTTCGCACAGGTCAACGGGGAAGCCAAAAGTATCGTACAGTTTGAAGGCATCCTCCGCCGGGATCTCATCTCTTCCCGCCTGCTCAGTCTCCCCGATCACCTCGTTCAGGACCCCAAGTCCCTGCTCCAGGGTGGCGCCGAAGCGCTCTTCCTCGGTCCGGATCATCTGCCTCGCAAAACCGGACGTCTCCTGCAGCTCGGGATAACCCTCGCTCATCAGCTCGGTCACCGGATCGACGAGAAGGTGCATGAACGGCTGTTTGAGCTCCAGCACCCGGCCGAAGCGGCAGGCGCGGCGCAGGATCCGCCGGAGCACATAGCCGCGCCCTTCGTTGGAGGGCAGGACTCCATCGCTGATGAGAAATACTGCCGTGCGTATGTGGTCCACTATCACCCGAAAGGCAAAATCTTCCCTGCCGTCGGATGCACCATACCGGTGGCCGCTGAGTTTTTGCACCTGGGCAATAAGGTCCGCAAACAAGTCGGTGTCGTAGTTGCTGTCGACGCCCTGCAGCACGGAGACCATCCGCTCCAGGCCCATCCCAGTGTCGACTCCCGTGCGCTCCAGTGGGGTCATTTCGCCGTCTTCATCCCTCTGATACTGCATAAAAACCAGGTTCCACAGTTCCAGCCAGCGGTCACAGTCGCAGGCACCTATGGCGCACTCGTCCCCGTCGCACCGGTGCTTTTGCCCCCTATCGAATATGATCTCGCTGCACGGCCCACAGGGGCCGACATCACCCATGGACCAGAAATTGTCCTGCTCGTCAAGCCGGAGGATTCTCTCCTCCGGTACATCGGAGATGTGCCGCCACAGTTCAGCCGCCTCATCGTCATCGCGAAATACCGTGATCCAGAGGCGGTCGGCGGGGACCTCCAGTTCATGCACCATGAGCTCCCACGCGTAGCGTATTGCTTCTTCCTTGAAGTAATCCCCGAAGGAGAAATTTCCCAGCATCTCAAAGAAGGTCTGGTGCCGCGCGGTCTGCCCCACGTTTTCCAGATCATTGTGCTTACCTCCGGCACGCACGCACTTCTGAGCAGTGGTGGCGCGAAAAAACCCCGCCTCCCGCTCGCCCAGAAAGAGATCCTTGAACTGCACCATACCCGCGTTGGTGAACAGAAGCGTCGGGTCATCCTCCGGAACCAGGGGGCCGCTGGGAACCCGTTCGTGCCCCCGCTCCTCGAAGAAGCGCAGAAATGTCTCGCGGAGCTCAGCCGATGTCATGCATTTCATAAATACTGCCTCCCCTCTTCCAGTTGGCATCGGCCGGCCGCCCCGGTAAAACGGACTCATTCCCAACAAAAAGACTCACCCTGCAGGGGCGAGTCAAATCAGCCGCGGTACCACCCTGTTTCGCCGGGCCACCGGCCTCTGGGGCTATAACGGCGCCACCGCCGGGGCATTTTTCCCCGGTCCTCGGAGCTGGCCCATCCCGCCGGCGCCGGGGACTTCTCACCGGTGCGCCCCTCTCTGTGGGCGCCCGCGCGGGACTTATGCCCTTCACTGGAAATCGATTCGTCTGACATAATTATTATACCATGTTGGAGGATGCTCTCCGCCAGTGCACCCAGGCAAACTCGCCGACTACCCGAATGCACGCCAGAAGCGGTACTCCCAGCAGCATGCCCAGCAGGCCTCCCAGCTGCGCGCCGACAAACAGGGCGACAATGATCCAGATGGGGTGCAGGTGAACCCCGTCGCCCATCACGAGGGGGGAAACCACTGCACTCTCCACTTGCTGGATCAGCACGAGCACGATCAGGACCTTTATCGCCGCGGGGGGCGAATGAGCGGCGGCGATGGCCAGGGCGGGCACAGCTCCCAGGATCGGACCAAAATAGGGGATGAGATCGGCTGAGCCGACAATGACCCCGATCAGAAAGAAAAACGGGAGATCCAGCAGGGCAAAGGCGATGGCGGTGGATACACCGACAAAGACCGAAATTATTATCCGACTGCGAACAAAACCTATCAGCACCTCATCGAGTCGCCTGAGCAGCTGCAGGGTTGGATGGCGCCACCTCGACGGCAGGTGGGCCAACCCGGCCCGGATAATTTTCCTGCGCTCGAGCATGAAATAAAAAGCCAAAACCGGCGCCGCCAGGAGGGAGAGGCTGTGCGATATCACGGCGAAGCAAACATCGATGAACCTTTCCGCCGCGTTCTCCATTGCCCCTTCGGCCCGTCCCACGGCGTTGAGCAGGGCCACCTGCAGGGCCTGGGGGAGCCGCACCCTGTACATTCCTTCCTGGGCGCGGTGCAGGTGCTCCGTCAGCATCGCACTGTAGTCCGGAAGCAGCCGTATCAGCTTCTCCAGCTGGTCACCTGCCCGGGGGATCACGATCAGAGCCAGCCCGAACAGGGCCAGGCCAACTCCCAGGTAGGTGATGGCAATTGCCGCCGCAGTGGGCATCCCCGAGCGTTCAAGCGCCCGCACGGCGGGCACGAGCAGATAGGCGATGACCAGTCCCAACAGCACGGGCAGCAGGGCCATGCGAAAATACCAAAGCACCAGCAGCAGTGCGACCGCAGCTGCCACATAGAAGATGGCCCGCCTGACGGCGGGCCTCGAATCATTGTGATCGGCGTGGTTTTCAAACATTGATCGTCATCATCTGCCCATCATCTGGCTGCCCTTGCGCTTCACGCGCCGGGCCACGTCCTCCATTCTCTCCCCCGCTCGTTCCGGGGACATCGTCATATCGGAGTCCGGGGACAGAAGGTAGACGCTCAGCGCGCCAAGCACGCCGCCGGCAATCATGCCCTGCACGAAATGACGCATCCTGGATGTTCGCCTCCCTACTCCTGCAATCATAGCTCGTCAGCTTCCTCCAGAGAGATGAGGTTTCCTTCATCATCTATCGAATATATCTCCCCCGAGGAATGGCCGGTGAATTCGACGCAGCAGTCGTGACAGTAGTATCGGCCAGAGCCGATTCGCCCCACGGCGTTACTGCTGCACCGGGGGCAAGACCAGAATGTCCCGCCGCACTCCGTCATCTGCATCACCACCATTCAGGAAGTAGAATGGCCGACCCACCGGTGCCTTATGCGTCCGGGGCACAGCAGATGATCCCACCACCGACCAAGACATCGTCCCAGTAGCACACCGCAGATTGCCCGGGCGTCACGGCATCCCTCGGGCGGCTGAAACGTATCTCAGCCCCTTCATCGTGCGGGCAGAGGACGGCCGGCACCGGGGGAGCGTTATAGCGTATCTGGACCTGGACCTGCACGGGTCCGGTGAGATGCGAGAAAGGAAGAAAATTGACATCGGACAGAACTGCACCGGCGCTTCGGAGCTGCTCCCGCGGCCCCACCACCAGCGCATTATTGCCCGGGTCCAGCTGGAGAACGTACAGGGGGTGTGCGGCAGAAATCCCCAGTCCCCGGCGCTGACCTACAGTGTAAAAGGGAAGCCCGCTATGCTGCCCCAGGACCTCGCCGCAGGGATCCACGATGGGGCCGGGGCGTATATCCCCGGGAATCTGCCGCCGCAAAAAGTCGCGATAGTCCTCACCCCGCAGGAAACAGATCTCCTGGCTCTCCGCCCGGTCGCCCACCGGAAGGTCCAGCTCCTGCGCCCGTTCCCTCACGCGATCCTTGGACCAGTCCCCCAGGGGAAATAATAAGCGGGCCAGCTGCTCCTGCCGCAGCGCGTAAAGGACATAGCTCTGATCCTTGCCCGGATCCCTGCCCCGCAGCAGGAGATGACGCTCCTTTTCCGGGTCCCAGCGGCGTCGTACGTAGTGACCGGTGGCCATGCGGTCCGCACCGGTGCGGCGGATGCTTTCCCACAGCAGACCAAACTTTATCAGATGATTGCACCGCACGCAGGGATTGGGCGTTCGACCCGCAGCATACTCGGCGACGAAATCGCTGACCACAGTCCGGCGGAAGGGCTCCGCCAGATCAACTACCCGGTGCTCGATGTTCAGCACCGATGCGACCTCACGGGCCGCCTCCACCGCCGGATCCACCCCGGCGGGGAAATCGGTCCACAGCCGCATGGTCACGCCCACCACATCATAGCCCTTCTCCAGCAGCAGGGCCGCCGCGAGGGAGCTGTCCACTCCCCCGCTCATGGCCACCGCGACCTTGTCCTTCATCCTGCCTCACTCCGACTCTTCGTCTGCGTCGCGGCTGCGGTAGTCATCAATGGCCTCCTTGAGGGCATCAGCCGCCAGGTTAGAACAGTGCATCTTTTCCGACGGCAGCCCGTCCAGGGCCTCGGCAACCTCACGATTGCTTATCTTGAGGGCCTCATCCACCCGCTTACCGACAACCATCTCGGTGGTGATGCTGCTCGTGGCTATCGCCGCGCCGCAGCCGAAAGTCTTGAATTTGGCATCGGTGATGATATCGTCTTTCACCTTGATGTACATGGCCATTACATCGCCGCACACCGGGTTTCCGACCTGGCCGACCCCGTCGGCGTCATCGATCTCCCCGACGTTGCGGGGGTTCATGAAGTGATCCATAACCTTATCAGTATACATGTTGATCTCTCCTCACGGGCCTCTCCCATCACTGTATCTCAAACGGAGACATTTCCCTCAGTCTATCAATTATCGGGGGCAGGATCTCCAGAACGTGGTCGATGTCCTCCTGGCTGTTATCCCGTCCCAGGGTCATGCGCAGCGACCCGTGCGCCATCTCGTGACTCATACCCATGGCCAGGAGCACGTGCGATGGCTCCAGGGCGCCGGAGGTACAGGCCGAACCGGAAGAGGCAGCAATTCCCTCGGCGTTCAGACCCAGGAGAATGGACTCTCCCTCTATAGCCGCAGCGCTTATGCTGACATTATTCGGCAGCCGCTCCCGGCGGTGACCATTGAGATGCACACCCTCCACCTGTAGCAGTCCTTCAATCAGGCGTCTCTGCAGGCGCTCGAGATGCTTTTCGCGCTGCGGCAGTTCCTCCATCGTGGTAGCCGCGGCCTCCCCGAGCCCGGCAATGCCCGGGATGTTTTCTGTCCCGGCGCGCCGCCCTTTTTCATGATGCCCCCCGTGCTCCTGAGAGAGCAGTCGGGTTCCCCTGCGTATGTACAGTGCGCCCACGCCCTTCGGCCCGTACATTTTATGCCCGGAAAGACTCAAGAGATCGACTCCTAGATCCTCAACGTCTACCGGCATCTGCGGCACCGCCTGCACCGCATCAGTGTGCACCAGGATCTCCCGCTCCCGCGCCGCTTGCGCTATCTCTGTAACCGGCTGAATCGTACCAACTTCGTTGTTGGCCAACATGATGCTGATCAGAACAGTGTCATCTCTGATCGCCTCGCTGACCTCCTCCGGATCCACGCGCCCATATTCGTCCACTCCCACCTTAGTGACCTGGAAGCCATCCTCTTCTAACGCCTCACAGGTGTGCAGTACGGCGTGATGTTCCACCGCACTGGTGATGATGTGTCTACCCCGGTCTTTTCGTGCCGCGGCTGCACCTTTGATTGCCAGGTTGTCGGATTCGGTGCCGCCGCTGGTAAACACAATCTCATCCGCCTCCGATGCACCGACCAGTTCCGCTACCCTCTCACGCGACCATCTGAGGGCCTGCTGGGCCGTCTTGCCAAACTCATGAATACTCGACGCGTTTCCGAAGTCGGCGAGCATATAGCGGTTGATCACCGCCGCCACCCGGGGATGCACCGGGGTCGTCGCCGAGTGATCCAGATAGACTCTTCTCACTGCAATAACCTCCCTGCCACTGCTAGTGTCTCCGACGATCCCGGTCGCTTTTCTTCAATGCGCTGCCAACATCCTCCGTGAGGTCACGAAGGGTTACGGAGTCAATAACGCCGGTCATGCGCTCCCGCATTTTGATCCACACCCGTCGCAGCGAGCAGTCCTCCTCGCAGCACTCCGGAGATATATCTTCATCCGCGCATTCGACGGGCATAAGCGGCCCCTCCAGAATCTCCAGGACATCGCGCACTGTAATCATTTCCGGGGCACGCGCGAGATGATACCCACCCTGCGGCCCCCGCACACTCCGCACCAGCCCTGCCCGGCGCAGCGGCGCCAGCAGCTGCTCCAGGTAGTTCGAGGAGAGCTCCTTGGCCTCGGCGATCTCCCGGATGGTGACCGGGTCACCGCCGTATTTTTCCGCCAGTACCGTCATCGCCAGAACTCCATAGTGTCCTCTGGTGGAAATTTTCACGTTGCCCACCCCATATCTGACAAACACGCTCGGCTTTGTCAGGAATACCGTATCAGGGAAGGACAGCCGGCGTCAACCGTCGTCATCATCGCGCCGGCCGGCAAACCTGCGGCGCACAGTCCGTTCGTAGCCCTGCCCGGATGGACGGTAGTAGCGCCTGTTTTCCAGTCCCTCCGGAAGGTACTGCTGACGGACCCACCGTCCGGGATGAGAGGGTGGGTACTCGTATCCCTCGCCCCGGCCCAGTTCTCCCGCCGAGGAGTAGCTGGCATCGCGCAGGTGGGAAGGGACTTCACCACCTCTACCCTGCTGCACATCCTCGAGGGCCTCGTCCACAGCCAGAACGGAGTTGCTCTTGGGAGCGGTGGCAATATACAGAGCGGCCTCGGCCAGGATCAGTCTTCCCTCGGGAAGCCCCACCCTCTCCACTCCCGCGGCGCAGGAGACGGCCACGTTCAGGGCGTTGGGGTCGGCCAGACCCACGTCCTCTGCCGCGTGCACGATGAGGCGGCGGGAAATAAATCGCGGGTCCTCGCCGGCGTAAATCATGCGCGCCAACCAGTAAAGCGCAGCGTCCGGGTCTGATCCACGCATGCTCTTGATGAATGCGCTTATTGTGTCGTAGTGGGCATCGCCATCCTTGTCGTACCGGAGCACACGCCGCTGCACCGATTCCTCTGCGATTTCGCGGCTGATGCGCCGCTCGCCGCCGGCCTCCGGGGCGGTGGTCATCGCCGCAAGCTCGAGGGCATTCAGCGCCACCCGGGCATCGCCGCCCGCGGAGTCCACAATGTGCGCAAGCGCCTCTTCGTCCACCCGCAGGTTGTATTCTCCCAGGCCCCTCTCATCGTCCTCGATGGCCCGGCGCGCCACTTCCCGCACCTCCGCGGCTGAAAGTGGATGAAGTTCAAAGACCTGCGAGCGGGAGACCAGCGGGGGTATGACCTCAAAATAGGGGTTCTCGGTGGTGGCGCCGATGAAGATTATCGTGCCATCCTCGACATACGGGAGCAGGGCATCCTGCTGTGCCTTATTGAAGCGGTGCACCTCGTCAATGAAGAGAATTGTCCGCACCGAGTACGCTCCCAGCCTGTCCCTGGCCTCCCCCACCAGACGTCGTATATCCCTGACGCCCGAGGTAACGGCGTTCAGGCGCTCGAAATGTGATTCGGTGTGTGCGGCCACCACGTGAGCCAGGGTGGTCTTGCCCGAGCCAGGGGGGCCGTAGAGTATCAATGATGTCACCCGGTCCGCCTCGATAGCCCGGCGCAGGAGCTTTCCCTCCCCCAGAATATGCTCCTGTCCGGCGATGTCCCCGAGTGAACGGGGGCGCATTCTATCGGCCAGCGGTGCCCCTTCGCTGCGCATGCGTTCCCGGTTGTGCTCAAATATGTCCATGCGTTAGGGGCGCACCCGCAGGTGCGCCCCGCGCACCTCCTTACAGGTATCGATCGAACCAGTCGCGAATGCTTTTGAGTCGATGCACCCGGTGCCACGGTCCGCCGCCGCGCGACAGGCCGTGTGACTCGCCGGGGTAGCGTATGAACTCCGTCTGTACTCCCTGCTTCTTGAGGGTGGCAAAGACCTGCTCTCCCTGCTCCATTGGACAGCGATGATCCTCCTCGCTGTGCACCACCAGGGTGGGGGTGGTCACATTGCCCATGTAGGTGATCGGAGACTGCTGCCGGTAGTTCTCCGGCACTTCCCACGGAAGCCCGTCGTATCTTTCGTCCCAGAGAAAGCCGATATCGCTGGTACCCCAGAAGCTGTACATGTTGGACACACAGCGCATGGTCACCGCGGCGCGGAAGCGGTCAGTGTGACCTATGATCCAGTTGGTCATGTACCCGCCGTAGCTGCCGCCTGCGACTCCCAGACGTTTTTCATCAATGCAGCCATATCTCCGCAGGGCCTCATCCACCAGGGCCATGAGATCTCTGTAGTCCAGATCACCCCAGCCCGGGGCGATGGCAGAACGGAAGTCCTCTCCGTACCCGGAACTGCCGCGCGGGTTGGTAAAGATCACCGCGTATCCGGCAGCGGCCAGCAGCTGGAACTCAAAGAAGAAAGCGCCGGTGTACATGGCGGTTGGCCCCCCGTGAATCTGCAGAACGCAGGGCACCGCCTCCTCACGCTCGGGCAGAATTATCCACCCGTCGAGCTCAGGAGAATCCTCATCCGCCCGCGCGGAAAATCTCTCGGCGACTGAGACTCTGCGGGAATTCAGCATCCCGGAGTTGGGAACGTCGATGTCCTGGACCGCGTCCCATCGGAAATCCTCCAGAACCTCGTCCCCGTAAGAGCCGGCGGGCATCTCCTCCGAGCCGATCTGAACCAGGGCCACGCGGCCCGGGTCCTCCGGACAGGCGTAGGTCACTGCCGCGATCTCCAGTTCCGGGCGTATGTGTGCGTTGTAGATCGCCCGGTCCCCGCGGCTGACCAGCATCGGCTGCCCTGAGGTCGCATCCACGGATACCAGCTGCGTCGTACCGCGCTCACTGGTGAGATGATATATCCGGCTCCCCCTGGGACTCCAGGTAAGATCGGGAGGGGGACCGGCAAAACGCGCATCGGCAATGGATGAATCACCGAAGCTGACGTCATGCTCGGAGGTCAGGTCAGTGAGCACGAAATCGCGCGCACCAGCTTCCAGCCCGCTGACGTCGGACAGCCACAGCCGCATATTGTCATAACCGCGACCGATCTCGCGCTCATTGCCCAGGTAGGCGATGGTGTCGCCGTCCGGTGACCAGCTGGGAGCCGCCGCCGGCCCCTGGCTCCGGGTAATTTTCACTGGCTCGCCGCGGACATCGATAGGGAAAACCCAGATATCGGAGAAGCGCTTGAGATCGGCATCCTCCTCGCGGCAGGCACTCACAGCCACCCACCTTTCGTCGGGCGACCAGGCAGGCGAGCTGTGATCGTACGGGCCACACGTTACCGTCCGCACATCCAGGGTCTCACCTTGCGCCAGCGCGTCCTCGTCCAACTCCAGCACCCCGACGGCACCGCGCTTGCCGTCCAGAAAGCCCTCCCCGTCCGCCTTGTACTTGATGTCCTTTATGTGCCGCACGTCCCGGTTGTATCTTTCGAACAACTGCTCGGGATCTTCGTCCTCATCGGCGTCGCAGTCCCCGTCATCGTCGGCCGGGCAGAACCCCTCCTCCGGGTCCACCCGCCCGGTCACTGCAATGCTTCTGCCCGCAGGTGAAAACACAAAACCGGCGATGCCGCCATCGACCCGGGTAGCAGGAAGGGCTTCCCCGCCGTCGGTGGGCATGATCCACAGCTGCCGGCCGCACCTGTCACCCTAGATCGGGCGATTTGACAGAAACGCCAAAAGCTTTCCGTCCGGTGACCAGCGCGGATGCACATCTCTCGAGTCACCGTGCGTGAACCGCTGGACATCCCCTGCGTCAACATCACACACGTAAATGTCCGATGCATAGACGTCATCTGACGGCAGGACCCGGTGCACCGCATAGGCCACCAGATCCCCGTCGGAGGAGATCTGCGGGTCGGCAGCAAACCGCAAGTGTAGAAGATCTGTCGCACTCAGATTCTCCTTTTCGTCCTTCACCACTGAGAAATCACCTCCGCCATGGAATCCAGTGTCCGTTCGATGTCATCCCGATCGACCTGGTAGTGCGTCACCATACGGATTCGCTGCGGACTGACCGGGTTGGCCAGGACCCCATACGCCCGCAAATCCGCCAGGAAATCGGCGGCGGTGAACCAAT
>PWGR01000280.1 GCA_003554565.1 Clostridia bacterium | reverse complement strand
CCCGCCGCTCATGGATTTTCTGGGAGACATGTCCGAAGGGCTGCAGCAGATGGCCGGAGTCGACGAGAAATTGGAGAGGCCGGCGGGCCAGATTGAAGCTGTCCAGTACGAGGTGCAGGAGGTGGCGCGCCAGCTCCGTCAGTACTCCGAGCAGCTTGATTATGATCCGGCCGAACTCCGCCAGGTCGAGGAGCGGCTGGACCTGATCAACCGCCTCAAGGGCAAATACGGTGACTCAATAGAGGAGATGCTGGACTACCGCGATGAGGTGGCGGCGCAGATTCAGGCCATAGAGAATTCTGCGCAGAAGGTGGAGGAGCTGCAGGCGAGGGAAGAGGAAATTATCAATGATCTGGCATCCGCAGCGGAACGACTCAGCGAGATGCGCGAGGATACTGCCGCTGAAGTTCGCAGTCAGGTAGAAGAAGAACTCGAGGATCTGCTCATGAGTGATACCGAGTTTGACATTGTCTTCGAGCGGGAAGCGGATGAATCTGGCGTTTTTGTAGATGGAGAGAAGGTCCGCTGTTCAGATAATGGCGTGGACAGGGTTCGGTTCATGATTTCACCCAATCCGGGGGAGCCTCTGATGCCTCTTGGGCGTATTGCCTCCGGTGGCGAGATGGCGAGGATCATGCTGGCATTGAAAAATATCCTGGCCGATGCGGATCGCACACCCGTTCTTATCTTCGATGAGATAGATGCGGGGATTGGAGGTAAGGCCGGCCAGGCGGTGGCCCGCAAGCTGGCCTCTCTGGCCAATTCGCACCAGGTGCTGTGCGTCACTCATTTGCCGCAGATCGCCTGCATGGCTGATGCTCACCTTCTGCTACGCAAGGAAACGGAGGGCGGGCGAACCGTCAGCCAGCTCCTGCGGCTTGAGGGAGAGGACCGACTCCGGGAACTCGGCCGGATGTTGGCTGGAGGAGCGACAGGGGAGGCGGAGAAAACCCACGCGAGGAGACTTCTCGAGGTGGCGGACCGGTGGAAAACCGAGGTTGCTCAAGAATCAACTTCCAGCGATGGACGGTAGGAGGCAGGTGGGAAAATCTGCACACCCATGGCGCCTGCTGACTGACAGTTGAACGCTTTTGCATGAACTGAGTGTATGCCGTATCGTGCCATGTACAAGATAGCAAGAAAGGCCGCCCAGGATGTGTGATCCTGGAGGCGAAGAAAGAAAGGCAATAATGCCACATAGTTGATGGGAAATCTTCATCTGAAAGGCGAGTATGCGATTCTGTTGGGCTGCCGCTACGGGTCGTGCTGATGTGTGTCCTGTTCATACCCGGCATCCGACAGCAGGCTACTCAGAATTTCATATCGTACAGGCTCACGCTGTGAGCAGTGAAACAGGACATCGCTGACGAGTTCTTTCAGATCTCCGAGTGCTTCCAGCGACCTGTCCTCCTCAAAGGACATCCCATCGATTTTTTCTGCGATCGAATTGACCAGACTTGCTACAGCGAGATCTGACATCACCAGGGACAGGATGAGACGCTTCATATTGGTCTTGTTCCGATCACTCATGGCAGCAACCCCTTCTGCCCAGATCTTATAGCTGGTTTTGGGTGCCAATACGATTTACGGGATCATCCCGCATGTGTTGCCAAGAGAATTGCATGTCTACGGTTCAGCTCTGCTCATTGTCCCGGGAAGTTGAGCCCGGCTCTCTTAGCCTGGATGACTGTCGTGGCTCGGGAGATCTATTCGACTACCGCTGCACGGATGATGAAAACAGGTGGGCACAAATCGTCTCTGCACGTGCGGACAATGATCTATCGACACTTCCCCTGTGGTCCTCCTGATCAGAGTGGGCCTCTGAGGACTCATTCACTCACTCTATCTTGCATCGAGCAGCGTTTTGGCGCTTCTACTCATCACCATGCCGTGGCTTCCGCCTCTTCTTTTTATCTTTTTTGTCTTTGTCTTCTTCTTTTGCTGCCATGAGAAACCGGAGCTTCTGAAGAAGCTTATCTTCCTTGTCACCTGCGGCGAGTATGACGCCACGAACTGATTCGTTAATCTTGACAGCTTCGTCTGCAGTCAGTGGTGCGGCAATGCCCTTCATAACCATCTCCTGGACTTTCTCCGCCTCCGCATTCACCAGAGCTGCCAGTGCCAGCTCTTCCAGAGCCACCGTTTCAATGAGTAAGTGAAGTAAGTCCTGTTGATCAGGAACCTTTGGTAATTCTGGCCACTCGGGGAGGCCCATAGAATCAGCTCCTCTCTCTGTAAATATAATACTTGGGTTCGTGGATGAAGGTGACTCCGGGCAGGAGTATCCTTCCGCACAGGCATAGTTGATTCGAATCGGAAGGCGTTTGATTTCTGGTCCCCGGCGCGGTGTGGGCAAACTTGCTGACTTGCAGCCATCTGCTGGCATGACAACCTCACAGCGAAAATGCTTCACGGCAATGGCCAATTACTCTTGACCATCCGTCAAGCGGATGTGCTATAATTCAACTTGCTACAAGGGAGTGCGGAAGTGCTGGAACTGGCAGACAGGCATGGTTGAGGGCCATGTGACCGTCAGGTCGTGCGGGTTCAAATCCCGCCTTCCGCACACACGCAGAGCGAGCCATGGGGGTATATGTCCATGGCTTTTCTGTGTTTGAATGCAGGCTGGGCATTCCCGCGAACTTGACTGAAGCATCGTTGATGCCAGTTGCGGGACCGCAATTGTTCTCGACATTTTGTGTCGTGGCGAGGCTAGACCCTATTGAAATGTGAAGCTTCTTGTGCCGGCAGATGCAGAGAGGGCGAATAAACGCGTGGCGTGAGGATCAGTGGCGAAGTCCTCAACTTCATCTGTAGCCACACCCCCGGGGAGTGCGGCTCGTTCCATGCGCGGAATCTATCTCCACTACGTGTGCAATCGACCTTGCATGACTTGCCAAGTCTCCATCTATGAAATGGGAAGACCGAACGGGACGGCGGTGGTAATGGAGATGACGTGGTGCACCTCATCCCTTGGCGAGGATTGTCGAACGTGGTGCGAAAGTGATCTCTGAGATCCTGAAGCATGATGTAATTCATCTAAATGGGTAAATCTTCCCGTCAACCTCAGACTCAGTTAGACTTTAGCAATGTGCTGGAAATAGAAGAATTTGATCTGTTAGATCGATGCACGGTTCTTCCGGTGTGGGCTGCGGTGTTATATCAGAAAAAGCATACTCAAGAATGAATATTCAGGGCTCCTTTGCACTGTTCACACTCCCGTCATCAGGTGTTATAATACGAAAGAATTCGCGAGAAAGGAGGGACGCTTTGCTTTCACAGTTTTTGGCCGTATTT
>PWGR01000064.1 GCA_003554565.1 Clostridia bacterium | reverse complement strand
CTTCTCATAGTGGGCTTTTTTATGTACAGATCCCGGGATGCTGGGGACAGAAAGTAGCATTTATAGGGTCACGAACCTAAGGCGGAGACCCGGGCGCGCAAGGCAATTTAGGGTGGCGAACTAATATCCGTTTCCCACCTCCAGTGCTATCATTAACAGTGAAAAGAGTGATGCGTGGAGGAGGGGTACAGATGGAATGGATTCCAGTTATCCTGTTTGCCGCGGTTATTGTATGGTTCGGCTATTCTGCCCTGAACAATGCCGAAGGTGAAATGCCGCTGGACGAGGAAGAAGTTGACGAGGAGAAGTAACTCAGATATAGTTGTGTTGTTTTGGTGATAGCATATTGGAGACCGCAGGCGCCACAGCAGACGCCACAGCAGTCGCAAAAATTCTCTTCGCAGTGAGTGATGCAGCAAAACCTGAACCCTTCGGTCTCGAGAGTCGGGGACACCAGTTCCCGGCTCTTTTCTTTCGAGAGACGCACGCGAGCTGCAGAGCCGGATCTGAAAGATGCGGGCAGCACCGCAGTCACATGCAGCGGGTTCTGTTCAACTGTGCATTTTCCCTGGCGGAGCGCACGGAGGCTGTGCGCCAGCCGTTGCGGTACCAGAACGGTTACCTCAATGACCCGGCTGTCCTTGGCCAGCTGCGACAGCTGGTTTTTGCCCAGCGCTCTCGAACCCATCGGATCCCGCTGATTACGGATCCCGTGGGAGGTTTCTGCCCGGCATGCTATACATACAATGGAGCATTCAAGCGATCCCGCCCCCGAATGGTACTGCAAAAGCCGAGCTGATTCTGCCTCCAGCATGATCGCACATCGCGCATCAGATATAATCGGGATAGAAATGATGTATTGGAGGTAAAGATGTCCGTACCGGTCAGGCGGGGTGACGTGGTGGAAATAGAGATTGATGACCTTGGGCATGAGGGAGATGGGGTTGCGCATTACCGGGGTTATGTTCTGTTCGTTCCCGGGGCTGCGCCGGGCGATCGTGTCCAGGCAGAGGTGGTGCGGCGCGGCAGTACATTCGGGACCGCACGGTTGTGCGAGGTTGTCACCAGTTCCTCCGAAAGAGTAGATCCACCGTGTGATTACTACGGGCGCTGTGGGGGCTGTCGGCTGCAGCATATTGACTATGAGGCCGAACTGAAATACAAGCGCGCCTGGGTGAGGGAGACGGCGGAGAGAATTGCCGGCGCATCTGATCCTGTGATAGAGAATGCGGTGGGCTCCCGCAAACCGTACAGCTACCGTGAGAGGAGCCGATTTGCTGTTGAGCCGCCATCACCCGGGGGGCGCGGAATCATAGGATTCAGGCGCAGGGCCAGCAGTGATCTGGTGGACATAAGGCGCTGCCATATTCAGATGGAACGAAACAACCGGGCCTTGCAGGGAGTGCGCGAGGTTTTCGCGTCGAGGGGTGACGAGCTGGACCTCTGGGCGATTGATGAGTTCACACTCCGGTCTTCAGAAGAAGACACCCTGGTCCTGCTGGTGACAGATTCTCCGTCGGTTCATCTGCGTAGGGGGGCGGCGGCGCTGCTGCAAGAGGTTCCCGAGGTCAGCGGGGTAGCCCGGATTGACAGAGACGGGGCTGTACACCCCTTTGCAGGTGGCAACCAACTGTGTTTTGCTCAGTCGGGACACAGGATCTGCAGTTCTCCCTCCGCCTTTACCCAGGTGAACCGGGGTGCGGCGGCAGATTTGTACCGACAGGTGCTCTGCCTGGCCGACCCTGGCGTAGGGAGTGAAGTGGTGGATCTTTTCAGCGGCGTGGGCGCGCTGTCGATGCTTCTTGCTTGCAGGGCAGAGCGGGTGTTTGCGGTTGACTGGAATGCGGCTGCTGTGCAAGATGCACGCGAAAATGCTCGGGTCAACGGTATTGAAAACATCACGCACCTGTGTCTCGATGCGGCGGCCGGACTGCAGCAGGCGGCAGGTGAGGCGTCGGGGCGGCTGACCGTTGTTATGGATCCCCCGCGAAGCGGTTGCCCCGACAACCTGCTGGAGGAGATTGCCCTTGTCGGCCCTTCCCGCATCGTGTACATCGCCTGCGGTCTGGGGACATGGGGCCGGGACGTCGGTCGTCTGCGGGAGCTCGGTTGGCACCTGCTCCGTGTGATTCCCGTCGACATGTTTCCGCAGACTTCCAATGTGGAGATAGCCTCGCTACTCGAGTATTCTCCGGAGAGAAAAGGTGATTTTTGCAGGTGAATCTGACAGATCGCGATTTACAGAAAGTCAGCTGGACCGCAGTTCCGGCCCGTCGCCTGTACGAGGCGGAGGAAAGGCTGAGGCGGCGGGCATTGTGTGGACTTGCCCCTCCATTTGTGCCCTTTTCGCCCAGGGAGCGTGCTGATGCGTCGTCAGTCATGCGGGACGCACGCAGCGTTGTGGTATTCTCCGTCCCATACGGTCATCCCGACCCTCCCGACAGCCAGTCTTCCTCCTCCGCACCCCGGGCCGAAGTCTCGCGCAGCAGCTGGGGACGGGATTATCATGAGGTGGTGAAATCAGCCGTATGGGACCTCTTGCCGGAGATTGTCGGCCGGAACGCGGCGCGACGCGCCCATGTGCAGGCAGACGCCGGCCCCCTGGAGGAGAAAGCATGGGCGATCCGGGCCGGACTGGGGGGGGTGGGAGAAAACACCTGCATATATGTACCACCTTACGGCTCGTGGGTTTTTCTCGGGCTCGCCGTTGTGGATGTGAATGTTGCGAGACCGGATGACTCACCGCATTCCCATGGTTCGGTCTGCTCTGGCTGCAGAAGCTGTATTGAGGCGTGTCCGACCGGTGCACTCTACGCGCCTCATCGCCTCAATCCGAAACGGTGCCTGTCCTACTTAACCCAGCACAAAGGGTTTTTGCCCCGGGTCCTGCGCCGTGCGATGGGAAACAGGCTCTTCGGCTGCGACACGTGTCAGGCGGTTTGTCCGGCAAATGACGATGTGTGCCGGGGGTTGACAGCATTTGCGCCGGAGGATATGGATGTAGGTATAGATCCTTTTTCAATTCTGCAGATGTCCGAAGAAGATTTTCGTAGCACTTGGGCACGAAAAAGCTCGGGGTGGAGAGGTCGCAGGACCCTGCAGCGCAATGCACTTATCGTGTGTGCAAATAGAGGCGATACTCAGGAGATCGATCGTTTGCTGCCTCATCTCGAGGACCGCCGCCCCGTCATTCGCGGTCACGCGGCCTGGGCAGTCGGTGAGATCCTGCAGCGTACGGGCTCTCACCCGGGGCGGTCGCTGGAAGAAGGTATCCACGGGATGATACAGTCAGAGCCAGATCCGAGGGTGAGATTCGAGGCGCGCAGGTTGCTGGCGGGAATATCGTAGATTCTTTGCCGCGCATTATGCGAAGCCCCGTGTATTTTCCAATGATGCAGGCGGGACAGGTCAGATCCGGTAATTTGCCCGCAAACGTAAAGAGGGAGGTCGGCCGACTTCCTCGAATAATACTTGCAACGCACACAATTGTCCGAATTCACCGCAGGCGATTCCCAGTTAGTACAAAGTGCGCCGTCGAGGGACATAGCGAAACTGATTGTCGGCATGCCGTGTTAGACTTTTGCTGTGCGGGTAGATTAAGATGAGTCAACAGATTGGTTCGAATTGCCCTTGCGCGACATGCGGGGACTGGCCACGGGGTGCTATAATGGAACACATCACAGTCGGGATAATTCCGGGAGGGCTCACACTATGGCAATAATTGTGGTGGGCGTAAGTGTACTGTTATTGATCGCGTATCTGGCATTGGACTATGTCATTACGCGATACCACCACACCCGCAAGTCTCGAATCGTACTGGCGATTGAGGCTCTGGCGTGTCTGGCCCTCGGTGTTTTTCTGGGTTTTGGCTTGCCCGAAATATCGTGGTACTACCATGTTACTTTTGCACTGCTGATTGCGCTGCCAGCATTTTCAGTCGTGTCAATTATCACCGTAGAGGCGTGGCACCGCTTCAAGCAGGGAGAAGCCGATTCACAGGTGGACATGATGCGCGATCAAATGCAGGATCTGCAGGACGAATCCGAGCGCCTCGGCTGGCAGATCGAAAACTATCAACGACGGAAGAAGCAGCTCGAGCGCGAGCACGACGAGGATCTGTTTCGCCAGCGAAAACTGCAGAACGAGATCCATGACTGGCAGAGCGGTTCTGGTATGGAACGAATCAGAAGCTTGCGGGTGGAGAATTGGTCGGAAGAGTTTTCCTCGTTTTCGGTTGAGGATCTCCGCCAGGAGAGAGAATCTCTGCACGAGCAGCTTGACGATCGTGGAGAGCCAAGTCGGGAGGGATCTTTACGGGTTAAGCTGGCCCTGGTTGAACTGGAATATCTGCGCCGTAAGATGGAGGAGCCGAACAAGAGGCTCCGGGAGCTGAAGGAATCTATGGAAGAGTGTCAGAGCCGCAAGGCCAGGGTCGACCTAGAGATTGGCGAACTGGATAGGCAGATCAGGAGTCATTTGCAGGATAGAGAGGCTTCGGAGGATCGCAAGATTGAACTGCGATGAGTGCGAGAAACTTGTTTACCCTATTTCAGAGGAGGTGACACTGCCTGACGGCATTGACCGTCAGGTATCAAGATGAGTCATATCACCACTTATGCTACGGATCTGCAGTTAAATCCGGTCAAGGGAAGCGATAGATCGAAGAGTGATCGTTCATGGCAGCTGTTTGAAGAAGCTTTGAAGACAGTAGCTGAAGAGTGTGGGGGATACGTAAGTAACACCATCACCAACTACTACGGGCACCAGCGCAAGTGCACATTCTCCCTCATCGTGCCACAGTTCCGGTACGGGCTGGGGGTGGATGTGGACGAGGAGACCGGAGAGGTCTCTTTTGTGTACGATTCCTACGGGGTGCGCGAGGAAGTTATCGAGGGACTCAAGGACCGGGTCATGCAGGCATTTACGGCCCTGGCTGTCGGTGAGACCCTGCAGGATCTTAACTATGAAGTGGAATTCGAGGAACAGGTCAGGGAGGAAGAAGAGGGACAGCGCCAGGTCATGGTTAGAGGTGTAATGTAATGGCGCAGAAGATTGAAGTCGAGATCACTTCCGAGGGCAGGCTCAAAATGGAGTTCATAGGCTTTGCCGGTGATGAATGCTACGATGAGGCGGAAAGGATAGAGGGCATGCTCGCCGAACTTGGTATCAGGGCCAAGGTCCTGCAGACTGAGCGCAAGCCGGGTGGGCAGATCGAGGCTGAGCTCGGCATTGATGACAAAGATCAGGCGAGCAAGATCCCCACGGAGGAATGAGTACCATGCCCGGGGAGACTCGACTTCTGCAGAAACTGAACGGGCAGCAGGAGAGTTTTCTGGAGATAACCGTAAGTTCCGACGGGACTCTTCAGATCTACGAAGCATACTCTGAAGGACGGGCCGAGCGCCTCGCGAGCAAACTGAAGCGGTTGGGAGTCAGGGTTGAGGTAGTTCAATCGTCTCCCTGCGGCTAGGGGTGCTAAGGCCCAGAAGGGAGGCTTCCCATACGTGAAGTCGCCGGAGATGGAAGGCCTGGATGAGGGGTGGATAGAGGCAGGATTTCTGAAACGACGAAGCAATTATTCGCCCGTCATCCTTTTCGAATCGACGGATCCGAAGAGACTGCAACAGCTCAAGCGCTTTGTCCTCGCTGATCCGTCCTGCAACGAGTATGACAGCATCCTGGTGTTTG
Source organism: Clostridia bacterium (assembly GCA_003554565.1). Classification (GTDB taxonomy): domain Bacteria; phylum Bacillota; class Sulfobacillia; order SLMV01; family SLMV01; genus PWGR01. The sequence continues at coordinate 8,796 of PWGR01000064.1, read as the reverse complement.
ATCAGTGGCGCGGTCTGATGCGGCTCACAGAACAGGATGGCCAGCTGGTGACCTCCGAGTATCGCCGGACCCAGAAGCAGAATAGCTCTGCTCTGGGTCGCAGGATTACCGGCGGGGAGGACGGCGGCGGGCAGCAGTTGGCGCACGTCAAGGCGGTCCTCAAGGAGGTCGATGAGAAGCTCCAGAAGGAGAAGACCCTCTTCATAGTTCAGAATCTCTCTGAGAACCGGGAATGGGAGACTGGACTCCAGTCGGCCCTACGTTCCTGGGCCACTGACAGCGAATTGATCACGCAGGGCTCCACGATCTTCCTGCAGACTGCCGATGCCAACGCACTGCTGGATGAGTTTACCCGGGAGCTGGTCGTGATCGTGACGGTGGATCCAGCCACCAAAGAGGAGAGGCGGCACATCATTGCCAACATCGCCCGTGAGCTCGAACTGGAGCTGTCCGGACAGAAACTGGCAGAGCTGGTCCTGGCCACTGCGGGACTCAACCTGCACCAGCTGGAGAGCATACTTCTGGAATCCTTTTTCTCTGAGAACCGGTTTGACGTCGCCAAAGTCAAGAATCTGAAATCTGAGCTGGTGAGAAAATCCGGAACGTTAGAGATACGCGAGCCACACTATACGTTTCATGATATCGGTGGCTATGATGCGGTGAAGCAGTTCATCAGCAAGTATATCATCAATGTCCTGGAGGACTCGGAAAGGGCGGCGCGATTTTCCCTGCCCCTACCAAAAGGGATTCTGTTCTTTGGCCCCCCGGGCACCGGGAAGAGTCTTTTTGCCAATGCGCTGGCCAGTGAGATCCAGCTTCCGTTTTTGCGCCTCGTGACTGAGAACATCTACTCCAAGTGGTTCGGTGAATCCGGGCAGCGCATGAAGGGGGCCATACGTATGGCGGAGAAGATGTCACCCGCCATCGTGTTTGTCGACGAGATTGATCGTTTTGGCAAGAGATCGTCGGGTTTCGGGGATTCTGCAGGCGAGGAGAGTAAGAGGGTCTTTTCCCAGTTTTTGGAGTGGCTGGGGGAGCCCGATCGTCAGGCCATAATTGTCGGTACAACGAATGTGCCAGATCAGCTGGATGAGGCCTTTCTGCGGACCGGGCGCTTCGACTACAAGATTCCCTTTCTTTATCCCGGCGCTGAGGCGCGTGTGGAGGTAATGTCTGTGCACCTCGGACTGGTCGAGGGAGGCAGGCATGATGGCCCGCCGCTTGCGGTAGGCAAGGAGGAGCTTCTCGAGTTCTTGCGCAGTGAAGTAGTCCCGGTCACCCGGCACTTCTCCTGCGCTGAGCTGGAGGAGTTGGTTCTGAGGGCAAAGCGTCTGGCCTTCGACCGTCGGGCGGAAGAGCTCGCCCCCAAGGATTTTCTGGAGGCGGCCGAGACATTCCGGATCGACAAGCAGCAGCGGAAGTCGACTATCAGGGAAACCATGGGGCAGGCGAAGCGCTTCACCGATGATCAGCAGTTTCTCGAGTCTGTGCAGGACGAGATGTCGTTGGATGTGGCGGATAACTGATCAGATGAACATCGGTGCGAAAAGAGAAGCAAAAAGCGCCCCGCCCGGGCAGATGCGGGGCGCTTTTGATTGCCTGTGGTCGCAGCTGCTATTCGTCGATGGGTTCGAACCTGTCCTCCAGCGATTTCATGACGTGGGGAAGAGTCGTGTATTCCATCTCGTCCAGCGGCAGGCGATGAGGCTCGAAGGGCCCCATGGTCCGCATGTAGTTGGCAATCCGGTTTGCAGTCTTTCTCGCCTCGTCAAAAGCCACATCGGCGAAGAAGTCCTGGGGACCGAGCAGCTTGCCATTCGTTATCTGATACCCGAGTGCGCAGACCCTGGGCGGGCCGTCGAACCGGGTGGGGGTGCTGCCCTCTGTGCTCACGGGGATCAGGGGACCGTGGTGTGATCCCCGCATCCACCCGCTGACGAGATGGGGCTGTGCGAATGGTTCAAGCACTTCCCCCACCGCGGGAAGTCCGCTTTGGCAGCGGATGATGCAGACGGGGTCGTCCTTACCGACGTACTCTCCGGCGGCCAGGCTGAGCCGCTGAGTACTTGCGGTGGCCGCGATATTGTCCTCCTCGTTGCCCTTGCGGTAGATGGAGTGTATGACAAATCGAGATTGGGCGCCTATGAACACCAGCATGTCATACAGCTCTTCCGGCATGGAGAACGCAATCTTCTTTCCTTCCTTCAGATCGTAGACCAGAAAGTCGAAACCGTCGTGCATGTTGGGGTCAACGACCAGTCCTGCAGTGTTGAAGGGATCGGCGAAGATCTTGTACAGTGGGAGATTCCAGGCTCCGGGTTCTGTCTTGTCGGCCATGAGCACAACGACTGGTTCACTCTTGCGCTCGGTGAATTCCATTTCCGCCACGCCCGGGCCCATACCTTTTACGTTGCCGCTGAAGGCATCGCTCAGAAGATCCTGGCCCGCTCCGTACAGTTTGAGCTCATTTGCCACCTCAGTGGCCGCCAGAAAAGCATCCCACGCCAGTTCGTGAATGTCGTTGTGGTCGGTACCCAATCGATGTGTCATGATCAATTCCATGTCATCGCCCACGTATGTAACCTGATAGTCATCCAGCAGGTCCGAGTCGGCCAGCTTCTCCTCTGCCCGATCAATCAGTTCGGGCGGTACGGACGTATGCCCGCACAGACTTCCCACATCGGCCTTGATGACGCTCAATGTGATCTTATCTGTCATCTGCATCACTCCCGTCTATTGCATCATATCAAAGTCATTGGTGCATCCTGAAGGGTGATATTGCGCCGGAGAAAGGAATTCCTTGTGGACGGGCCATGCAGATTTTCATTATAATCGAGATGAACTTGATGCGGGGGTGGAACTGTGAAGGAAAAAGTCGAAGAGGTGCTTGAGAAGATCGAGGTGGCCCTCAAGGCGGACGGTGGGGGTATAGAATTGGTGGATATTGACGAAGAAGAGGGAATCGTTTTTGTGAGTCTCAAGGGGGCCTGTGTTGGGTGTCCCATGGCCTCCATGACTCTCAGCAACGGCGTGGAACGAGTACTCAAGAACGAAATTCCCGAAGTGAAGGAAGTAAGAGCTGTGGGGGAAGGTGCGCCCGAAAGCTAATAATTCCCTCGGAAGAGGTTACAATACTACCGTCCGCAAGACCTGTGGCGAGGTGCATCGGGTGAGCAAGAGGCCGATAGTTACGGGTTTTGCGGACTGTTTTTGCAAGCAAATCAGAGGGTGAGGAGGATGGACCGTGAGGAGATTCGAGGTACATGGGTTTCACATGGGAAGACTGCACGAGGAAGATGACCTGCTGGCAGCTCTCACCGAGAAGGCGGCGGAGGCCGACATCCGCGCCGGTTATGTCTGGGCGCTGGGAACGGTAAGCCGGGCAGTCTTGGGCTTTTACAACCAGGAACATAAGGAGTATGACGAACTGCATTATGAAGAGCCGCTGGAGATCGTCAGCTGTCACGGAAACATCTCGGAAAAAGCAGGCGATGTGGCCCTGCACCTGCATATGACCGTGGGCGATGAGTTCGGCCAGGTGTACGGTGGTCATGTCATGCCGGGCAACAGAGTTGTGGTGGCGGAATTCTGCATCGCTCAGTTCTCAGGGGAGCCGCTGCGGCGGGAGCACGAAGAGGATCTGAACCTGGATCTCTGGCCGTTTTCTTCCCTGCAAGGATAAAATTTACTTCGTGACGATAGCCCGAAGTGCGCATACTGGGTGGTAGCCTGTAGTTGAGGGAGAATCCAAATTGACTGATTTTCGCCGCAATGTGGGCGACCACCCGACGAGTGATTCATTTGGACTTGGGGTTATGCCCCTTCTGTTTCAGTGGATGACGCCCGAGCTGCAGCGGGAGCGTGCCCGTTATCTCGTGGACCTGGGAGGGGAGACGAGAAAACGGTCAGGATCGGCCGGTTACTGGGACATTCCGTGACCGTATGAGCGTATCCTTCACTGCATTGACACGGGCAATTCACTCTGGTAAAAAGGATATCGTGATGCACATGGACACCTCGCTGTGCGGTATTGAATCTGCCGCTCGTTGACGCAGGGACGCAGATTCTATATACTATTTGGCGCTGTGGGCGAGTAGCTCAGCGGAACGAGCACCTGCCTTACAAGCAGGGGGTCACTGGTTCGATCCCAGTCTCGCCCACAAGTATGAGTGCCGCGGTAGCTCAGTCGGTAGAGCAGGGGATTGAAAATTCCCGTGTCGGCAGTTCGATTCTGCCCCGCGGCACAGAAGCATAAGCGGGAATAGCTCAGTGGTAGAGCATCTGCTTGCCATGCAGAGGGTCGGGGGTTCGAATCCCCTTTCCCGCTCACATAAGGCGGCGTAGCCAAGTGGTAAGGCAGGGGTTTGCAAAACCCTTATGCGGCGGTTCGAATCCGCCCGCCGCCTCAAGTGAGAATTGATGGGCGGTTAGCTCAGGTGGCTAGAGCGCATGCTTGACATGCATGAGGTCGCTGGTTCGAGTCCAGCACCGCCCACGCAGCAGGAAGCCCCACGCTAGATGATCGCGGCGGCGGGGCTTCCTGCTTTTGTATTGAGTTTGATCACGTAAGAGATGATGTGCAGCTGGCATTTCCCGGGTAGTCCGTCCAGGACTCCTTCAGTTTCCCTATTCGTGTCGGTCTGGGTTCCAGCGGCGTCGCAAATACGTGACGTGAAGTGCGGGCCGGGAAGGGGCGGCTGTTTGTGCCTCGTTCAATCACCTTAGATTTGTCCACGGTGATACCGGGTCTCCTGCTGTAGACCCGGATCGAGGAGTCAGAATAGTCCATGAGATATGCCGGTATCAGCTGACACCCCATGCCCCTGAGGACCCGCACCCGGTGGTGCCCGTCCAGTATTACCATGGACTCGCGATCTACTATTACCGGTTCGTACAGGATCCCGTCTCTGCCGAGACTCTCTCGCAGCTGTGCGAGGCGTGCGGGATCGACGGCTTCGTGGGGGAGCAGGGCGTGCTTCTCCAGGAAACCGAATGCGCACTTTGTGTGTTCCGCCCGCATGGGCTGAGAGTGCTCGGCTGTCACCGGGACGCACCCCCTCTGATGTCCGGCAGCTGATCCAGGGATGCTTGGATCTCGCTCTTGGGATGAGTGTAGTTTTCCAGTTCACCGCCGAGGTAGGCTTCATACGCGCCGAGGTCAAAATGACCGTGGCCGCTGAGACACATGAGAATGGCCGGTTCGGTACCGTTTTCCCGTGCATCCTCCGCCAGGTCAATGACCGTGCGGATTGCATGAGCGGATTCAGGGGCCGGCAGTACCCCCTCGGCGCGGGCAAATGTTATGGCAGCCTTGAATGTGGGCAGCTGGTCTGTTGTCTGTGCCTCGATGAGATCGCTTTTGATCAGCTGACTCACGAGGGGAGCCGAGCCGTGGTATCTGAGCCCGCCGGCATGGAAGCCCGAGGGTACGAAATCATGTCCCAGGGTGTGCATCTTCACCAGGGGGGTCATGCCAGCGCTGTCACCAAAATCGTAGGCATGTACGCCCCGGGTAAGGGTGGGACAGGCAGCGGGTTCAACGGCTATTGCTCTGGGACCGCGCTGTCCATTCGTCAGGGATTCTCCTATATAGGGCAGTGCTAGACCGGCGAAATTGCTTCCACCCCCGCAGCATCCTACCAGGAAATCAGGCTCATCCCCGGCCAGCGCCATCTGTTTCTTGGCCTCCAGGCCTATCACGCTCTGATGTATCAGAACGTGGTTGAGAACGCTGCCGAGAGAGTAGCAGGCGTGCGGATCGCCCGCTGCGTCCTCCACGGCCTCGCTGATCGCAATACCCAGACTTCCCGGTGAGTCTGGATTGTCAGCCAGTACAGCCTGGCCCGCCTCTGTATTTGAGCTGGGGCTTGGAAATACCTGGGAGCCGTATACCTGCATGAGGGACCGACGGTAGGGTTTCTGGTCGTAGCTGACCCTGACCATGAAGACAGTGCAGTCAAGGTCGAAAAATGAGCTGGCCAGGGCGAGGGCGGACCCCCATTGGCCCGCGCCTGTTTCCGTGGTGAGACGTCGGGTGCCATCTTTGCTGTTGAAGTAGGCCTGCGCCACCGCTGTATTTGGTTTGTGGCTGCCGGCAGGGCTGGTGCCTTCATTTTTGTAATATATGCGGGCAGTAGTATCCAGGAGCTTCTCCAGACGGCGGGCCCTCATCAGGGGGCTCGGCCTCCAGAGGCGATACACATCCAGGATCTCACCGGGAATGTCGATATACTTCTGGCTGGACACTTCCTGATCAATCAAGGATGGCGGGAAAATGGGTGCCAGATCATCGGGTTTCAGTGCCTGTTCTGTGGCCGGATTCAGAGGTGGCTCCGGCGCCTCGGGAAGATCCGGAATAATATTATACCAGCTGGTGGGGATTTCCGATTCGGGCAGGTCATATCTGATTCTGTCTTTCATACTGCATCACTCCAATCTGTGTCCTTGCACAGTTGCAGCCCGGGCCACAAACAAAAAACCCGTCTCCCAGTATGGGGACGGGTAAAGTGGGCGCGGTGCCACCCCATTAGGAGCAGGCAGAAATTATGCCTGGTTCTCCCTCTCTGTCAGCTTACGGGACCGGCGCTTTGATGCCGATCCTATAGCTGCTCCCGTTAACGGGGGAATCCGGCAGATCCTACTTGCCGCGCGTTCGGTCTGCAGTTCACAGGCCCATTCACTCGCTCCACCGATCTCGGGCTTCCACTATCCCCAATTCGCTATATCTGGTGGGTGGCGCTTACTAGTCCCGATCATCACTGTGCTATTAATTTTGGACTTTACCACGGAATCCATATATGTGTCAATACCCGATCGGCAGATTCCGCCTGCCCCACAGAGGTCAATTGTGTACCTCCATATTGCCGATTTTGCAGATTGCGATTTTCCGAACTGCGGGCACCCGCTGTCAATCTCGGGTGCCCACCTGCGGGGCAAAGCTGATTCCTCATTGAGTTTTGCCTGCAGCGCACGTATGAAGGGTGTCAGGGGTCTGTTGTCGAAGGATTTCTCTTACGAATGTGCCCGAGGGGAGAGTGGAGCATGGATTTTGAAGCCAGGATACAGCGCGGCAGCTCACCGGGCTATGCGGGAATCAGAACGTTTCTGAAGCTGCCGCACGAAACTGAAAGAGAGAAATTGAAAGAATGCGACTTCGCGGCGGTGGGGCTACCCTTCGACACGGCCGTCACATACCGGCCGGGAGCACGTTTCGGTCCTGCAGCCATTCGGGAAGCTTCTTCTGCTGTGCGCAAGCATAATCCTGCCCTCGGGGTAGCGCCACTGGAAATTCTGGATGGATTGGATTATGGCGATGTGGCGGTGGTTCCCGGCAATACGGAAGCGAGCCTCGATCTGATGGATGATGCCCTCAGTGAGATCGTAGGTTGTGGTGTCATCCCGGTGGGACTCGGTGGTGATCATCTGGTGACGCTCCCCGTCCTGCGCAGCCTTGCTCGCCACCACAGCCCGCTGGCCTTGCTGCATTTTGATGCGCACAGCGATACCTCAGAGCGCGTACACGGGGAGAAGTACAATCATGCTACACCCTTTCGCCGGGCTATTGAGGAAGGCGTTGTGCTGCCGGAGAAGACCATCCAGATCGGGATCAGGGGTTCTGTCTCCGATCCCGGCGGCCTCGACAGGGCGCGCCGTGCGGGCGTGACGGTGCTGGATGCCCCCACCATGTTGAATATGGCGCCGGGTGAGGTGAAGGACCGCGTGGAGGAAGTCGTGGTCGGTGCACCGCTGTATGTGACCTTTGATATCGATTTCTTGGATGCTTCCTGTGCACCGGGGACGGGCGTACCGGAAGTGGGGGGGCCGAGCACGGCACAGGCCCTTTCCTACCTTCGGGAGATGGATCTGTCTGCCGTTGTAGGTATGGATCTGGTGGAAGTGCTGCCCGACCTGGATCCGTCCAGGATCACTGCACTGGCCGCTGCCAATATACTGTTTGATATGATCAGCCTGGTTGCGCGGGCGAGGCAGCAGGCAGCTGGGTGACGGGAGCTGCCGGCATTGTATGGACGACTTCTATCTGTTATTATGTTCCAAAGTGAAAGCGCTTCGTGCCGGCCAGCTGGGGGCGTGCGAAGATCATATCAGGTCTGAGGGAGGACCTGCGGCCGGAACTCCATAATATTGTTGACAGGGGATGTCAGGCTGTACCCCGCCGACGGAGCAGCATGATGTTGATGCTCCGTTTCCTTACAGGTAAGGTGGTTTGTCCAGTTGATCTGATATCCGTAGTGAGAACCAATTCACTGGATCACCTGGATTTGCTTACCTGTCCATGAGAAGCTGAAAGCTGCAAAGGGCAGGTTTGTGCATCAGCGTTGAGTGTCCCTCGGATATACAGGTTCTCGTCAGTCACTTCAGTGTTTTGTCTGCAGCAGCAAGATTCCCGAGACCAAAGCACTGCAGAATAGCTGCCGATTTCGTGCAGGATACCGGCTATGGTCAGCGGTTTATGCGAGGAAACCGCCCGCATCTGTCATTGAGGATCCAGCTGGATGGAGCGAAGAAGGTGCGAAGGTGCCCTGCAGGCGCAGGTCCGTCACGTCACCTGTTATGTATTCAGGAATGGACGGAGACAATCGAGCAAATGGTAGAACGTGAGAGGAGGCTGTACGGTGAAATTGAGGCTAATCGCTCCCGCTCAGCGACAGATCGAGGGAAAGAGGGGCTTGTTTCCCCCGTTGAGTCTTGCCATGTTGGCTGCACTTACGCCCGAGACATGGGAAGTCGAGGTTATCGATGAGAACGTACAGGCGCATCGTTTTGATGCATCACCCG
>PWGR01000231.1 GCA_003554565.1 Clostridia bacterium | reverse complement strand
GCGTTCCTATTGGCAATATCGGGGTGTTTCAGTGCATCTCCACGGAGGAGGACTACTTCGATGATGATGTACCTGAGGTGCTCGAGATACTGGCACTGCACCTGGCTGCTGCGGTACGGAGGATCCGGGCGCGCCGGCGGGAGGAACGCGGCCGGCTAGAAGCTGAGCGGCTGGCGTCCGAGTATGCCGTGATATTTGAAGGAACCCAGGACGGGATGTTTCTTGCGGAAGTGAGGGATGACGGTTCGATCGTCATGCAGAGAACGAACGCTGCGTTGGAGACTATGAGAGATTCAGGCCTGCCGTCCGGCAGCTCCGGGGCTGCGGCCAGGCTGTTCGGCCTTGAGGCCAGTCAGGAATTTGGCCGACAGATTCGACGGTGTCAGAGGCGGGCGCAGCCGGTATCTTTTGACCTGGAGTTGCGCCCGGGCGAGCAACAACGCTACTTTTCGATGCGGCTTTCACCCGTGGAGAAGGCGGACGGGCGGGTGGTGCAGATAGTCGGCTCAGTGTGCGACCGTACGGCGGAGAAGCAGGCGGAGCGGGCGCTGCAGGACAGTGAGGAGAAGTACCGGACGCTGGTGGAAAACGTAAACGATGCAATTTTCATCATTCAGAATGGGCGCTGCGTCTTCGCCAATACCGCGGCCGGCCTCCTGATGAACAGCACCCCGGAAGATCTGATAGGCGAGGATTGGGTGTCCATGGTACATCCGGCCGAGCGCGGGCGTGTTGATCGGATGGCGCGTGCCCGTGCCCGCGGCGAGCCGGTGCCGAGCATATACGAGAGCGCCCTGCAGGACAGCACGGGCTCCGAAGTGGAGGTCGAATTCAACATAAACACCGTGTCCTTTCGGGGAAGCAGTGCGTATCTGATCAGCATGCGCAATATAGGGAAGAGAAAGGAGGTCGAGCGCAGGCTCAGATACCTCAGCTTTCATGACCAGCTGACAGATCTTTATAACCGCGCCTACTTCGAGAATGAACTGGACAGACTGGACGTTTCACGGCAGCTGCCGCTGTCCGTTATCCTGGCTGATGTTAACGGGTTGAAGTTAATCAACGATGTTTTTGGGCACCGCGAGGGCGATCGGCTGCTGCGGGAGGTGGCGGGTATACTCCGGTGCTCGGCCCGCGAAGAAGATGTGCTCGCGCGTATAGGCGGTGACGAGTTTGCAATTTTGGTCCCGCAGACGACGGCAGAGGAGGCGGAGGACATCATGCACCGGATCAGTGCGCGGTGTCGGGAGCGGAATGACGCATCCTTTACTATTTCGGTGTCGTTTGGGGTGGCGAGTAAATCTACGGAGACAGAGGGCGTCTGGGAAGTCTTCGGGCGGGCAGAAGAGCGGATGTATCAGGATAAGCTGCTGAGCCGCGACAGTGCGAAAAATGCCATCATCAAGTCTCTTCGAAGTGCGCTGGAGGAAAAGACCCTGGAGACGAGCGAGCACATGAAGAGGCTGGAGAAGCTGGGTGTGGAGGTGGGTAGGGGGCTGGGACTGGGAGAGAGCCGGCTGAACAACCTGGCGCTGCTCGCCCAGCTGCACGACATCGGCAAGGTGGCCGTGCCGGCGTCGGTACTGCAGAAGACCGAGCCGCTGGATGCCACCGAGCGGGCGGAGATAGAACGGCACCCGGAGATTGGCTACCGCATAGCCCAGACCACTGTGGATCTGGCCTCCATCTCTGATGCAATTCTGTCGCATCACGAGTGGTACAATGGGGAGGGGTACCCACGAGGCTTGAAGGGCGAGGTCATTCCTCTCCTGGCGAGGATTCTCGCGGTAGTGGATGCATATGATGCCATGACGAACGATCGTCCGTACTGTGAACCCATGGATCGAGAGGATGCCCTGGCCGAGCTGCAGGCCCAGTCGGGAACGCAGTTTGATCCGGATGTTGTTGATGCGTTCCTGGCCGTTATGGAAGAGCGGGAGTTTCGGGATGATGCTGCAGGGCTTCCGGGGCCATCGGTGGGGTGAGGAGATGGTGTGAGTATGACTGCAGGGCTCGAGATCCTATCGGTGCGGGCTCATCCACTGTCTGGACGCTGTGATCTGGATGATTTCAGATACCCCGGTGCCTGCGTGATGATGCTCACGCTTAACCTGCCATTTCCTATGCGCATCCTTGCGGACTCACAGGTCGGTTTGCTCCTGTTGTTGTCCCGAAGATGTCTCCTGTGAGTGCGCTGTCCGCTGACCCCCTGGTTTTACGCGCATTGTCAGCCGTGCGGTCTCCCTGAAGATGCAGTCGCTGGTAGGCCCGGAGTTTATGATACGATACATGCAGGTTCAGAGGGGAGTGGAACCGTGCACTACAGAATCGGAGTTCTTCCGGGGGACGATATCGGGCTGGAGGTCGTACCCGGGGCCGTGAGAGTTCTGCAGGAGGCAGTCGGCAGTCACCCCGAGGTTGATATTGAGTGGGTTGACCTGCCGATCGGCTACACGTCCTACATGGATAACGGGTATACGCTTCCATCTTCTACTATCCAGGCCCTATATGGTCTGGATGGTTGGATACTCGGGCCGATCGGCCACATGGCATACCCCAAAGATGATGCCAATGCCGTCAACCCGCATCCCATCATACGTAAGCGTTTCGAGCTGCACAGCAACATACGCCCCTGCAAGTCTTACCCCGCGGTTGACAGCCTCTATGAGGACGTAGACCTGGTGATCGTCCGGGAGAACAACGAGGGTTTTCAGCCGGACCGCAATGTCTTCGCGGGATCGAGCGAGTTCATGCCTTCGCCCGATATGGCCATCTCCGCGAGAGTGATAACCAGGGCCAACTCCTCCTTTGTCGCAAAGACGGCATTTGAGCTCGCCCGGGAGAGGTCGAAGGGAAAGGTTACTGCTGTTCACAAGGATACCGTGTTCAAGCTCGGCTGCGGGCTTTTTGCTGAAGCCTGCCGCGATGTGTCTGTGGAGTATCCCCGGGTGCAGTACGGGGAAGAAATCGTGGATACTTTTGCTCTGAAGTTAGTCAGAGATCCGCTCAGCTTCGATACAGTGGTGACCACGAACCTCTTTGGCGATATATTGACTGACCTGGCGGCCGGTCTGGTCGGCGGTCTCGGTATGGCACCGGGTCTTTGTGTGGGACCGGAGTATGCTATGGCTCAGGCCACACACGGCTCTGCACCCGACATCGCCGGCGGGGGAATTGCAAACCCGTTTGCCATCATAATGTCGTCTGCCATGTTGCTCTCGTGGCTCGGGAACCAGCGAGGGGATGAGTCCGCGGTGAGTGCCGGCAATCTCGTGGCAGAGGCGGCCGAGCGCACTCTGGAGAACAGCAGT
>PWGR01000117.1 GCA_003554565.1 Clostridia bacterium | reverse complement strand
CACTTCGGACGCAATGTGCTGCCGTCCAACGGAGGACCGCCGATCTGGGCAATTCTGCTCCGCCAGTGGAATGATTTCATGGTCCTGGTGCTGCTCGGCGCCACAGCCGTGGCCTTTTTTCTGGGTGAAACCACCGATGCAGTGGTAATTCTCTGCATAGTGATTGCTAATGGAGTCCTGGGCTTCTTCCAGGAGTACCGGGCGGAGGCAGCACTTGCCTCCCTGGCGGAGATGACGGCCCAGTCTGCGCGTGTACTGCGCGATGGCCGGCGGCGCAGCATCGATGTGCGGGACCTGGTTCCCGGCGATATCATCCTGTTTGAACCCGGAGATCGAATACCGGCGGATGTTCGTCTGCTGGGGGGCGAGGGAAGGGTGGACGAAGCGGTACTGACCGGGGAATCAGTTCCAGTCTACAAGTCGGATTCCGTGCTGCCAGACGATGCTCATCTTTCGCACCGCAGCAACATGCTCTACCGGGGCACTGCGCTGATTTCCGGCCGGATCTGGGGGGCGGCGGTGGCCACGGGCCAAAACACCGAGCTGGGGGAGATCGCCTCCATGCTCAGAGATGCCGAGAGGCTCGAGCGCCCACCGCTACAGAAGATGCTCGAGCGGTTGGGGCATATACTTCTGGTGGCCTGCGTCTTCATCTCCGGTGTAATTGCCATCATGGGAATACTGCGGGGAAAACCTATCTACGATATGTTCCTCACCGGGGTCAGTCTTGCGGTGGCAGCAATCCCGGAAGGGCTCCCGGCGGTGGTTACCGTCGCACTGGCTGTGGGTGTGCAGCGGATGGCGGAAGAGCGGGCGGTACTCCGCAATCTGAAGTCGGTGGAGACGCTTGGCTGCGCTACGGTCATATGTACCGACAAGACGGGAACACTGACGCGAAACCGCCTCCGGCTGGAGGTGGTCAGCGTCGCGGGATGGGACTGGGAGGTGCAGAGCGAACCCCCGCCGGCCTGGAGCGGCCCGCACCTGCGGGCACTCAGAGCAGCTGTGCGGTGCTCCGATATTGAGTGGGCAGATTCCGGGAGAAAGGAGTTCACGGGCGATCCAACCGAGGTAGCGCTGGCAGAAGCCCTCGAAAGTGTTGCGACCCGGTCACCCGCGGCGACCGGTCCCGGGCACAATTTTGAACGCTGGGGCGAGATCTCCTTTTCCTCCAGCCGGCGCCGCATGTCGGTCTGGGGTCGTACCGGAGAATCAGAGGGCCGCATCCTCTTTCTCATGACGGGCGCGCCAGAGACGGTGATTGATCGCTGCTCCGTTACCCTCGATCCCCTGCGGGGAACAGAGACCCCCATGACTGATGATCAGCGCCGCGAGGCCCTGAAAACGGTGGAGGGATTGACTGAGAAAGGGTATCGGGTGCTGGCTGTGGCAGAGCGATGCGATTTGCCACCTGGACAGCTGCGGCATGCGCTGGACGAGGAGGACGAGAAAAACTTCATCCTCCTGGGATTCGTCGCGCTGCTGGATCCACCCCGTCCGGAGTGTTACGATGCGCTGCGGTTGTGCGAGGGTGCCGGGATCCGCACCGTGATGATCACCGGCGACCACCCACTCACTGCCTACGCTGTGGCGCGGCGGCTGCAGATGATTCATCCGGGTGAAGAAGTGGTGACGGGAGAGATGCTGGAGTGTGCTGATTCCCGGACGGCCAGGCACCTGGCTCGTGAACATCGCGTCTTCGCCCGGGTCACGCCGCGTCAGAAACTCCACCTGGTCCGTCATCTCAAGGATGATGGTCATGTGGTGGTCATGACGGGCGATGGGGTCAATGATGCTCCCGCCCTGGGTGAGGCACATATTGGCGTGGCAATGGGGGAGACTGGAACCGATGTGACGCGGGAGGCAGCAGATCTCGTACTTCTGGACGATAATTTCGCCACCATTGTCGCGGCAGTGCGGGAGGGCCGCGGGGTATTCCGCAACATACGTAAATTCATAAACTACCTGCTGTCTTGCAATATAGGAGAGGTGCTGGTCATGCTGATTGCCACCGCAATCGGCCTCCCGCATCCCCTGCTGCCGCATCAGATTCTTCTGGTCAACCTGGTCACTGACGGACTGCCCGCGGTGGCGCTCGGAATGGAACCGGCAGCGGACGATTTGATGAAACGTCCGCCGCGGGATGCGGACCAAGGAGTGTTCACCGGCGGGCTTTCGGGTAACATTACGGTTCGGGGGGTGGTGATTGGTTTTCTCACGATTGTGTGTTTCGCCCTGGCCTGGCTTGCGGTGCAAGATCTTGACTACGCCCGGACGGTCGCCGTTTTCACTCTGGTAGTGTCGCAGCTGGTGCATGCGGTTGAGATACACGGGATGGACAGCGGGGCGAAGCCGATGTGGGTGTCAAACCGATGGTTGGTAGCTGCTCTGGTCTCGTCTCTGGCGATTCTGATTTCCGTCGTCTATATCCCCGCCCTGGCCGACAGCATGGCCATGGTTCCGCTCGGGGCATGGACGGTGCTGGCCTGCAGTATGGCTGCAGCCATGAGTTCTCCCATGCACGCTGTATTGGAGCGCATAGTTACAGGGTGGTTGGGAGTGCGAACGCAAAGCTGGTAGAATTGGTGCAAGCGAAAGCGTCCGGTAGTATTGTCGTCTCTCCGCACGCGCCGCACCTGAGACGATGACAGAATTGCCAGAAGGGAAATAGGACTTGGGAGGTTTGTCGTGCGGCTTTCATTCTTGAAGATGCACGCGGCAGGTAACGACTACATATACGTGGACGGAATTCGGAGAAGAACGCCCAGCGTGAACTGGTCCAAGGCGTCGACGATCCTTTCTGACCGGCACCGGAGCGTGGGCTCCGATGGCGTGATCCTGATCTTGCCCTCCGAGATCGCTGATTTTCGCATGAGGATTTTCAACGCGGACGGCAGTGAGGGAGATATGTGCGGAAATGGAGTGCGCTGCCTCGGGGGGTACGTCTGGAGTAACGGCCTGATTGATGAGCAGGAGTTTTCCGTTGAGACCCGGGATGGTATCGTCGGTATTCAGGTATTTTCGTCTGGCCGTCGGCTTGCAGTGGAGGCCGTCATGGCCGGACCGCAGTTTCGCCTCGGCGAGGTGCCAATGCGTGGACCGTACGAAACAGTGGCGGAGGAAGTCCCACTCGAGATTGTCGGACACATTATCCCAGTATATGGAGTTCGCGTCGGCAACCCGCATTGCGTCCTGTTTGTACGTGACCCGTGGGCCATTGATGTCCCTGCTCTTGGCCCGGTGTTTGAAAACCACGCGGTATTTCCCAAACGGGCGAACGTGGAATTCGTCCAGGTGATCGACCGTCACCGGGTG
>PWGR01000050.1 GCA_003554565.1 Clostridia bacterium | reverse complement strand
GCATGGCCGACGCAACCTGTGCTGCGGCCAGCGCCAGCTGCTCCCGTGATCCGCGCAGCATCTTATCCAACTGAGGAACCGCCGCAGGTATGACACCAATCAAATATCCCAGAAGAATCAGTGCGGGCAAGGCATCCATATACAGTTCTCCCATCATGGACAACAGGAAAACGCTCCGGCCGGACGCTTTGTCACCGGACTGGACTCAAATCGGCGAGGTGTGCAGTTTATCCACTGCTTCGGGGGTGCTCAAACTGAATAGGATGAGCCGTTTCATGGACTGCAGGCCGCCCCAAGGCTCTGATACCCGCGGCCAGTTCTGACCTGGGCACCGATCCTCACCATCTTAAGTTGCCTCACTCTCGAAGTTCACAACCCGAGTTCATCGCTTACCCGCACCATGGCGCCTATAGCCAGGTCAACGAATTCTTCCAGGCTGAGGCCCAGTTCCTCTTCACAGGAAGTTATAGCGTCACGGTTTGCGCCCCGCGCGAACGAATTATCGTCGAACCGGTTGAGAACAAACTCAACATCGAGAGCCGCCAGTTTCTTCTCGGGATGAACCAGCGCCGCCGCCACAATCAGCCCCGTCAGGGGATCAACTGCATAGAGGGCTTTGGCCATACTGGACTCACGCGGAAGACCATGGTGGTCGTTGTGTGCGCGCACAGCGTCCACAAGCTCCGCATCAAAACCCGCCTCCGCCAGCATATCCGCACCCTTGATGCTGTGCAGCGAGGGGTCATCACCCGTCTGGTCATAGTCAATATCGTGCAGCAGGCCGGCCAGCCCCCACCGGTCAGCATCCTCACCCAGTCGTTCTGCCAGCTCCCGCATCACCGCCTCGACAGCATAAGTGTGCTTCAAAAGATTCTCCGTCTTGAGATGCTGTTTGAGTAGATCAAGTGCATCTTCCCGGTTCACGGTACTCTTCCTCCCTCACAACAAAACGGCAATTAACACAGATAGAGCCATGAAAGCCACAGCCAGATATGTGGTTATTCTGGAGAGAAACTCGTCCATTCCGCTCTGGCGCCCGAACAGCGACTCCCCAGCACCTGCTATGGCGCCGGAGATGCCTGCACTCCGACCGGGCTGCAGCAGCACCGTCGCTATCAGGCCGACGGCCACGAGAAAATGAACGACCATAAACACTTGGCTAACCAGTAGGAACACCCCCTCATTTTACTCGC
Source organism: Clostridia bacterium (assembly GCA_003554565.1). GTDB lineage: Bacteria > Bacillota > Sulfobacillia > SLMV01 > SLMV01 > PWGR01. Next base: position 2,125 of record PWGR01000050.1, on the reverse strand, counting down.
ATCATTTTAGCACGAACGGTCCAGTCCGGGCAAATTCTGCAGCCCCGTCCAGGCCTTCCTCGATCCGCAGCAGGCGGTTGTACTTTTCCACCCGCTCCGAGCGACAGGGGGCACCGCTCTTCAGCTGACCACAGCCCCGGGCGACCGACAGATCAGCTATGAAGGTGTCCGCCGTCTCGCCAGAGCGATGGGAGACGCAGATTCCGTAGTCGACTCGTTCGGCCATTTGGATGGCATCCAGGGTTTCGGTCACTGTGCCAATCTGGTTGGGTTTGATCAGAATCGCATTTCCCGCACCCAGCTTTACCCCCCGCTCGAGCAATTTCACGTCGGTTACAAACAAGTCATCGCCCACAAGCTGGACCCGATCACCCAGCTGTGCCGTCATATACTGCCATCCAGCCCAGTCATCTTCAGCCATGCCGTCCTCAATAGAAATTATCGGGTACTGGTCGCACCACCGCGCATACATCTCCGTCAGTCCCTCTGCCGACACCACATCACCACGCAGCCCGTAACCTGCGTCATCGCGCAGCTCGCTGGCGGCTACATCCAGCGCCAACCAAATCTGCTCACCGGGCCGGTAGCCGGCCAGTTCCACTGCCTCAAGGACGAGATCCAGTGCCTCCTCATCATCGTCGAGGTCTGGTGCGTAACCTCCCTCGTCTCCCACACCACTGCCCAGCCTGCGGCGGGCCAGTTCCCCTCCCAGGGCGTGATAAACCTCGCACCCCCAGCGCAGAGCCTCTGAAAAACACTCCGCTCCCGCCGGGACAATCATAAACTCCTGCACATCCACATTGTTGTCCGCGTGCTCTCCGCCGTTGAGGATATTCATCAGTGGTACAGGAAGCACCCGGCGACCGTCTTCGCCCAGATATTCGTACAGCGACAGATCGCTAGATTTCGCCAGGGCGCAGGCTGTCGACATGGACGCAGCCAGGACAGCGTTGGCCCCGAGCCTGCTCTTATCCGGCGTCCCGTCGAGTTCCACCAACCTCTCATCGATCTCACGCTGAAAACGGAGCGGGAAACCACAGAGGCAATCCCCTATCTCGCCCCGGATGTTCTGTGCCGCGCGGAGGACCCCTCGTCCGGCAAATCGCGCGGGATCACCGTCCCGTAGTTCTTTCGCCTCGGCCGCACCGGTGCTGGCCCCCGAAGGTACTGCAGCGCGACCGACCGTCCCGTCGTCCAGATGCACGTCCACCTCCAGGGTCGGATTTCCGCGCGAATCTACGATTTCTCTCGCCCGCACCTCTACGATAGTGCGGGCCTGCCCGTCATCGAGCATTCTACTCATCTCCTCCCGTCAACCGGGAGCTGCCGGTCATCACCCCGGGGACCGGCAGTCCCATCAAATCCAGAACAGTCGGTGCCACGTCAGTTAGCGTGCCGTAATCCCGCAGGTCGCAGCTGCCGTCGGGCTGAACCAGAACGGCAGGCACGTCATTAGCAGTGTGCGCTGTGTGCGGCTCGCTTTCGTCCATCATCTTTTCCGCATTGCCGTGATCGGACACCACCAGGAGTGCGCCCCCGGAGGACAGCGTCGCGTCGACGGCCCGCCGCAAGCAGGAATCCACCACCTCCGCCGCTTCGACCGCGGCGGCAAATACGCCAGTGTGCCCGACCATATCCAGGTTGGCCAGATTGGCTGCAATGAAATCAAAACCACCACCTGCCTGGGCCTGCACCAGCCGGTCGGTGACCTGCTCCGCACTCATGGCGGGGCATCTGTCGTACGTGGAGACAGCCGGGGAGGGAATCATCACCCGTTTTTCGCGGCAGAAGGGCTCCTCTCTCCCACCATTGAGGAAGTAGGTCACATGCGCATACTTTTCCGTCTCTGCCAGGCGCAGCTGCGACCGCCCTGCCCCGCTTATCACCTCTCCCAACGTCTCCGTTACCTCGGGCGGTCCGAAAGCCACCGGGCAGTCGAGGCGGGCATCGTAGAGGGTCATGGTCACCAGATCGGCCGGGGCGTCGAGGGGACGGCAGTCGCAACCTTCGGTGCCCGGCAGAAGGAGCGCGCGGGCAAGCTGACGGGCCCGGTCCGCCCGGAAGTTGAAGAAAAGAAAAACATCTTCCGGCTCGCAGCCTGAGTACCCGTCAACTACGGTGGGCT
>PWGR01000245.1 GCA_003554565.1 Clostridia bacterium | reverse complement strand
GGGTGCCGGACAGGGCTTCGTAGCCGGAAAGGCGGTCGAGGCGATTGGGCGGCAGCCCGAGGCGCAGAGCCAGATCATGATCACCATGCTGCTCGGACAGGCCGTCGCGGAGACGACCGGCATCTACGGATTGGTCGTGTCGCTCATTCTGGTCGGCATCGCCCAGGGTCTCATATAGTCCATACAGACACCACGATGCGCGTCCACGGCAGGGAGCGGTGAGCCTTGACGGATATTACCTGGTCGTTACTGATCCAAATTCTCAGTTTCATAGTTTTCTTTCTCCTCTTCCGGCGGATCTTTTTCACTCCAGTCCTGCGCGTTATGGAGGGGCGGGAGGCTCGCATAACGGAGCTCATGGAAGAGGCCGAGAACCGACGCGAGCAGGCAGTGGAAATTGAGGAGAGATACTCTGCCCGGTTACAGGAGGCACGGAATGAGGCTGAGCAGATAATTAGGCGAGGAGAGCAGCAGGCCCGAAAACAGTATGAGGAGATTCTGGCTGAGGCGCGACAGGAGACGGATCAGATGCTATCTGAGGCTCGCAGGCAGATCGAAGAGGAGAGAAATCGGGCCCTGGTCGATTTCGAGTCCGAGGCTGTGGAGCTGGCGTGTGATATTGCGTCCCGTGTCCTGCAGAGACCACTTGAGGAAGAAGAGCGAGCGGATATGCAGGCAGAGGTATTGGAGGCTGTCCGAGAGAGAATCGACTGAACATACAGGGGAAGAGAGCCTCGTCGGGAGGCGGTCAACGCTCTCGTGCGAGGTCTTTTCTTTCGCATTTAGTGCCGATTTTTGTAAATATGGCGTGCCGTGGCAGACGGGCGCGCAGGAGAGAGCTGGTGCATGAATAGTAACGGATATGGAGGGGATATGATGGGTTCCGACCCTCAACGAATAAGTATGTTTGTTGATGGTGCCAATATGACCTATGCTCAGAAAAAACTGGGCTGGCAAATCGATTTTAAAAAAACTGTGGATTATTTTTCCCTGGGAAAGAACTTGATCAATGCCTTCTATTATGCAAGGGAACCGCAGGATGATGATGAGAAGAGATTTTACGGGTTTCTCACCTGGACGGGATACACCGTCAGGACCAAGCCCGTTAAGGTCTGGACCGACCCCAGCACATCAGACGTCAGTTCCAAATGCAATCTGGATATTGAAATGGTAGTGGATATGTTTAACACTTCTTCCCTGTATGATGTGGCCGTGATCTTTACCGGTGACGGGGATTTTGGGCGGGCCGTGGAGCTATTGCGGTCAAAGGGGAAGCGTATTGTTGCATGTTCCACACAGGACATGATTTCCTACGAGCTGGCCAACGCCGTTGATAAGTACGTCGATCTCAGCGATGTACGCCGCTACATCGAGCGAACCTCTCGCAATGCGGGCGGGCGTGATGATTGACCAAGCATGCAAGAACCGTCCCCTAATTGCAGAATGAGGGAGCGAAGCGGGGTGAGAGGGCCCCGCTTCGCTCGTGGGTAAACGCCGACGGACACCAACTGCTGGATGCGGCCCCGTATTTCCGGTGGCGGGGCGGGAGGCGCGGGGGCGACCCCGCCTCCCACCCATCAGCCGGGATGTCTCTCACTGAAGACCGGCGGCGCGCAACACGTTTGACTGATGATGACTCTGAATAGAATTGGTGTTGTGCGACCTGCTGTTGTAAAAGTACAGGCAGAAATGTCCGTTGAAGTCATTGTCGTAGATAGTCTGCACATCGTGCGGCATTCCCGCCATTGACGCGGCGAAGGTCCGGCCGCGCACCTCAAGCAGGATTGGACGCGATGCCCAGGTCCAGGTGCGCCCGAACAGCTCGTACATGACAGCAGTGTCCCGCGCCGTTATGGGTTCCGAATCAGCGTGGTTCGATCCGCCCAGACGGCGGATGGAGAATCTCTGACCTGTGTACATGTCGACCACGGTGGCATCAGTGCCGGGGGGATAGTACCAGCGAACCTGCTCCCAGGTGAGGAGTTCTCCATACCCCGGTTCACGTGAGCCTCGGGGGCCCTCGACGGACTGAGCGGTTGAGCTGCCCACGGGAATGTAGAGGAGCTGACCCGGCATCAAGAAGTTGCTCTGCAGGTGGTTGGTCTGCAACACTGCCTCGGAGGTAGTCCCGTATCGAGAGACTATGGCCCCGAGGGTGTCGCCTGGTTGGACCCGGTACTCCAGTATGTCGCTCCCGGAATCATGCTCAGGGGGAGATACGACGCTGCCGGGGTGCGGAATGCGCAGGATCTGATTGATGCGAATTTCGTCTCCTACCAGAGGGTTCAGGGCGCGCAGGCGCTCCGTGTTGACATCATGACGAGTGGCGATCCTGTGCAGGGTATCACCCGGTTGTACCCACTCCGCGTATTCGTTGTCGTCAGTAACGGGAATCCGGAGGACTTGTCCGGCCCAGATCCCTGTGCCTTTTAGACTGCTTGCCCTCTGGATGGCGGACATGCTTCTCTGCGTTCGCTCCGAGATACGGTGCAGGCTCTCCCCGGAACGGACCCGGTACGGGAATGTGCCACCGGAGACCCGGGTAGTAATGTATAACACTTGGCCCGGCTCAAGGATATTGACGTGGGGATTGTCACGGCGCAGCTGTGCCACCGAGGTGGAAAAATTCTCACTGATGAGCCAGAAGGTGTCGCCTGTCTGCACGCGGTAAGTGACGATAGCGCGGTACTCCGGGCTCGCTGCCTCGACGGATCCATCGGCCAGCACCAGAGCGAATACCACTGCTGTGCTCAGGAGTATGTAGGGCAGTCGCGGCTGGGAAGTGTACAGCGTGTCTGATTGCATATTTGTCCCTCCTTAGGTTGCTTTGAGTGACTGTGGCAGTATCTGGCACAATCCACAAGGCTCTTACATCGACTGACCCCTCTTTTTTGCCGTTCCAAGGCTTTTTCCTTCCGGAAATATTTACCGTTTGCTCCAGTATCACGTAGAGCGGGGGTCAGTCGACCGTTTGCGCCGCAGCTTATGAGCAAGAAATCCGGGCAGTGTGGTAGGAATCGCGGTTCTTTGTCGAAAATATAAGGTAGGGTGAAGGAAGAGAATCTCGCACTGGCCCGCTAGGGGCGTCATGGACGGTCAATCGTCGACGCCCGATGAGAGTTACAGCTGTTGTCCGGCCGGGCCTGGCGGCAAATGGAGGAGCGAGTGAACTACCAAGAGGCAGTTTCTTATCTGTACGGATTGGGACGATTTGCTACGAAACCGGGGCTGCACCGCATGATGCGACTCCTGGAGCAGCTGGGTGACCCTCACAGACGTCTCCCGGTCATACATGTTGCCGGGACGAACGGCAAGGGCTCCACGTGTTGTTTTCTGTCGGAGGCACTCCGGGCTGCAGGGATGCGTGTGGGGCTGTACACGTCGCCGCACCTGCAGAGCATACGCGAGCGGATTCAAATTAACGGTACATTCATCGAACGCGATAGATTTTCCGAGCTGGTTTCTCAAGTCAGGGAACTGGTAGAGTCCGAGACCCGGGCGGGACGCGAGCATCCCACGTATTTTGAGATCCTTACTGCGGTCATGTACAGCTATTTTGCGGAGCAGGATCTAGACATGCTGGTGCAGGAAGTGGGCCTGGGTGGACGGTTTGACGCAACCAGCGTAATTCCTCCACCCCGCGTGGCAGTGGTGACTTCTATAGGCTTCGATCATACTGCCGTCCTGGGCAGCACATTGTCGGAGATCGCGCGGGAGAAGGCCGGGATCATCAAAACGGGATCCCGGGCCGTCATAGCTCACCTGCCGGGCGAGATCCAGGGTTTGTTCAGCGACATCTGCGATGAGCGCGATGTTCCCATGGTGACGGTGCGTGAAGAGGATGATTCTCACCGCCCTCACTATCACCCGCGCCGCGTCGATTCTCACGGCGGAGAGTTTTCCTATAGCGGGATTGACTGGGAAGCGGCGGGCGTGGAGACCACCATGCTCGGGAGACACCAGCTGGCCAATGCCGCCCTGGCAGTGGCCACCCTGGAAGAGCTGGACAGGAACAGTCCCGACATAGATCTCTCCCCGGAACGGGTGCTGCCGGCACTCCGGGAAGCCCAGTGGCCGGGTCGCCTCGAGAGGGTGCAGGATTCACCGGACGTGCTCCTGGATGGTGCTCACAATGTCAACGCCGCCTCGACGCTGGCTGAGAACCTGGCAGAGATTTATCCTGAATCCAGGATACACTGCGTGGTCGGGGTCCTCGAGGACAAAGACCCGGAGAAAATGCTCGGTGCCATGGCCCCGGTGCTAAACGGGACCGTTGTGACTACCAGGAGCCCGACTCCAAGGGGACGAGATGCGGCGAGTCTCGGGCGGGCTGCGGAACGGGTGCTGGCAGACGGGTGCCAGGTTCGCACTGTCGATGATGTACAGGGAGCCCTGCAGGTGTGTGTTCGCGATGCCGGACCGGAAGATGTGGTGGTGATTTGGGGCAGCCTGTATCTAGTGGGAGCGGCCCGTGATTGCTGGGACCAGTGTTAGTACCCGGGGAGAGGTGGTTGACGTGAAGGCCTGGAGTCTTCGAAGACCGGCACCCATTGAGGATGAACCACTGGCTGTTGAAGAGGTATCAGTTCCCGAACCCTCGGCAGGCGAGATCACACTGCAGGTGAGGACCTGTGGCATATGCCGGACCGATCTGCACATCGCGGAGGGTGACATTATGGCTGATCGTTACCCGCTGGTGCCCGGACACCAGGTGGTGGGAATTGTGCAGGCCACAGGTGCCGGGGTGGACCGCTCGCTGTTGGGCCAGAGACGTGGGGCCTACTGGATGTATTGCAGCTGCGGAGAATGTGATAGGTGCGCGCGGGGGCGGGAGAATCTGTGTCGGAAGGCGCGATTCACTGGATTTGACGCGCCGGGAGGCTTCGCTGAACGCATGATAGCCCACGAGGAATTTACTGTTCCCATTGGTGACGGGCTGTCTGATGCAGGGGCGGCCCCGCTTCTCTGTGCCGGCATCATCGGCTACCGGGCCCTGCGGCTATCCGATCTGAGAGAGGGAGAGAGCCTGGCGTTGTTTGGTTTTGGTGCTTCGGCGCACCTGGTGGCACAGGTTGCCCGGTATTGGGGATGCGAGTTTGCTGTCTATACCCGGAGCCTCGAGCACCAGGAGCTGGCGCGGGAGCTGGGTGCCGTCTGGGTTGGCAGTCCAGGGAGTGACGAGGGCCCGGTCTGTGACCGGGCAATAACGTTTGCTCCCGTGGGTGAAATAGTACCAATGGCTCTCAATTCTGTGCGGGATGGAGGAACGGTTGCGGTAAATGCCGTCTCCATGACAGATATCCCCTCCTTCCCGTACCAGCAGATATACGGGGAGCGAACCCTGCGCAGTGTGGCAAATGTAACGAAGAAAGATGCACGCGAATTCATGCGGATTGCAGCCGAAATTCCCATCCGCACCACCGTTCAACAATACCCTTTCGGGCAGCTGAACCAGGCACTGAATGACCTGAAACGCTCTCGTTTCGATGGGGCAGCCGTCCTCTGTGTTGACTCGTGCAGTTGAAACGGTGTGCTGCGGTGGGTGATTGGTCGGCAGGGTTCTGGGGACCTGGTCTGGTGTGCCGCCTGAAGGTAGGGAGGAAACCGACTCTGAGCAGGTGAAGGGAAGGGAGCAGGATGAGCGAAGATAAACAGGTGGAGTTGGCTCAGATGACCTGGCCCGAAGTCGAGGAATCACTGCGGGAGGCGGAGGTCGCAATAATCCCTGTGGGCTCGACCGAGCAGCACGGTCCGCACCTGGCTCTGGCGGCGGATACAGTGCGGGCGCACCGCTTCAGTGTCCGGTTAGCCCGGCACCTGCACCCGCGTGTGCTGGTGGCACCGCCGGTGCCGGTCGGGATATCTGCCCATCATATGGATTTTCCCGGTTCCATGACACTGCGACCGGAGACGTTGATTCAGATCCTCATGGACTATGTGAGCAGTCTCATGCATCATGGGCTGGAGAAAATTTTCATTATTACCGGACATGGCGGAAATCAGAGCACAATCTCAGTGGCCACAGAAATCATTCGGGACGAGATGGGGATCATCATACCGCACGTAAACTACAAGACGTTTACATCAGACACAACTCGAGAAATCATCGGCACGGGGAGAATAGATCATGCTGGTGAGTGGGAGGTCTCCGATGCCATGTTTCTGGCACCGGAGCTGGTCCGGGAAGAGAGACTGACAGAGCAAGGAGCAGGATCGGCGCCCTGGAAATATACAGGGCTGCATGACGAATTCCGCGTAAATTACCCATTGAACTGGCACGAGCTGACCGCCAACGGTGCAATGGGAGACGCGCGCACAGCCACGCGGGAAAAAGGTGAAAAGCTCAATGACCGGGCGCTCGAGCGCGCCGCAGAATTCCTGCGGGACTTCATGTACGAGCACTGATCCCCGCTGCCGGCTGCTCTGGTGGTCGGAACAGCAGGCTGCGATGTTTCAATCGAGTTCTGCTCTGAGGCTGTGGTTGTGACTGGTTTCCGCTTTCATTACTGCACCTCATCCGCCGGAGGAAGAACCTGTTTTTTGCTATAATGAGGACGAGCCAGCTGTGAGGTACAGGACAGATGTCTCTGGAGCGAGGCCGGGGATGCTGTAGCAAATTATGTTAGGGGGCCATGATGGAGCGCTTGAGAGATTTTTCCTTTTATCACCTGCAGCCGTACGCCGAGCAGGCTGCGGAGAAGCCAGCGGTTAACCTGGCGGTGGCGGGGGCCGAGCATTCACAGGTTCTCGAGACGGTGGCCGTCGCCGCGTCGGACGGACTGGTGCACGCGCTGCTGTTTGGGGACGAGGAGCGAATCCGACCACAGCTGGATGTGATCGGGATGGAAGACGAGTTCTATGAGGTGCGCCACTGTCGTGCAGGACGGGCGGCTTTCGAGGCAGCCTGCGCTGCGGGAAGAGGAGAGGCGCAGATGTTGATGAAGGGCATGGTCTCTTCCGCCGATTTCCTCCGTGCCATGATAAGTGAACAGGCCCAGCTGCGCACCGGTCGGGTGCTCAGCCACCTTGGGCTCTTCGATATACCTGCATATAATCGTCTGCTGGGCATGACGGACGGGGGGATCAACATTGACCCTGACTTCGAGACCCGGGTGGAAATTGTTCGCAATGCCGCGGAGGCGGGGAACGTGATCTGGGGCAGGCCCCCGCGTATAGCCCTGGTGGCCGCCCTGGAGAAAGTGCAGACGAATATGCCGGTTACTGTCGACTGGGCGGCAATCACCAAAATGGCTGACCGGGGACAGCTCGGGGAGATGGTCCTGGATGGCCCACTGGGCCTGGACAATGCCCTGGAGCCAGAGGCCCTCAGGAGTAAGGGGATTGACAGCCCGGTACAGGGTAGGGCGGACATAATAGTGGTGCCGGACATAGAGGCGGGGAATCTGGTAGGTAAGACGCTGACTTACCTGGCGGATGCACCGATGGCCGGTCTGGTTCTCGGGGCGCGGGTCCCCGTGATTATGAACTCCCGGGCAGATTCGGCCCGGGCGAGGATTGCTTCCCTGATCATGGCGCGTCTGATTTCTGATTCTCCGGGAGGTGTACATCTGTGACCGATGCTCTCCGGGTGACCGACGTCATAGCTCCCATCGAGGAAGCTGCTCCTCCCGAATGGGCGGACGATTGGGACAATGTCGGACTGCAGCTCGGACACCCCGATGCACGCGCGCATCGTGCCGCGGTGGCTCTGGAGGTGACGCCAGGAGTTCTCCAGGAAACTCTGGATGCGGGGGCGGATCTTCTGATCACGCATCACCCGCTGATATTTACCCCCCTGCGCCAATTGCGCGGCGACTGTCCTGCGGGCGACCGCCTGCTGCAGCTGGCCGGGGCCGGTGTTGCCGTGTACTGTGCACATACCAACCTGGATCGCTCGCGCCTGGGTCCGAGTGCGATGCTGGCTGAAGAACTCGATCTGGAGGATGTTGTGCCACTGGAGCCGGTAAGAGATCTGAATAAACTGGTGGTATATGTACCCAGATCCCACCTGGAAGAAGTCCGGCTGGCGCTGGGTGACGCCGGGGCAGGCAGCATTGGGCAATACAGCCACTGCACATTCAACACCGGCGGCACGGGGACGTTCAAGCCGGGTGCGGGCACTGATCCTTTCTTGGGTTCCCCTGGCGAGCTGACCGAGGTAGACGAGAGCCGACTGGAAACCGTCCTGCCGCGCCACCGCATATCAAGGGTGCTCGCGACGCTCTACCGTGTGCATCCATACGAGGAACCCGCCTTCGATTTGTTCCCTATGGATAACAGAAACCCGCAGGCCGGGATGGGCCGCATCGGCAATCTGGCAGAGCCCGTCGCCGCCGCGCAGGTCATCGAGAGTGTGGTCCAGCTGTGCGGCGCCGGCAGTCTTCGCGCTGCGGGCGACCTGGATCGCAGGGTCCAGCGAGTTGCCGTCTGCGGCGGGGCGGGCGAAAAGCTGGGAAAGCGTGCTGCCGGAGCGGGTGCGGAGATGTTCATCACCGGGGATGTTTCCCATCACGGGGCCTGGGACATGCTGGATCGGGGCCTCATCGTCCTGGATGCCGGCCATGCAGCTACCGAGCAGCCGATCGTCGCCCGACTGGCCTCGTACCTGACTCGGTCACTGGGACCGGCTGTTGAGATCCTGGAGATGGAAGCTATGGTTAAACCCTGGAAATAGGGATATCCACGTGAAGGATCACGTGGAGGCGGAGGGAGAGTTCACTGTTGGCTGCAGAGCAGCTGCTGGCACACATCACAGCCGCATCAATTGCTATTGCCGCCGTACTGTATACACTGGTCATGAAAAAGTTGGTCTCGGGCATAAGGGGGCTCGTGGAACGGGCTGAAGAAGAGCAGATTCTCCGGCACCTCACCAATCACCAGTTCTATCGCGGTCTCGCATTTTTGGTCCGGGCCTCGGTTTTTGCGACTTGGTTTGCCGCCCTTTATTTCGTAATGGGTCTGTACGAACCGCTGGGTATTGGCCGCCAACAGATGGCGGATATAACGCATACCGTCTACACAGCTGTGGCGGTGAGTGTATTCACCAGGCCTCTATTCCGCCTCGGCGACCAGGACGTGACCCTGCAGTTTCTGCTCGTTTTAACTCTGCTGGTGGCCGCGGTAGCCGTGGCCTCGGGATTCGCCCGAACCTTCATGCGTCGCCAGCTACTCTCGCGCCTGGGCCTGGATGTTGGGATACAGGAAGCACTGGCTACCGCGGGCGGGTATCTCGTTCTGGCAGTGGGTCTACTGGTGGCTTTTGAGATAGCTGGTGTGGATCTGAGTACTCTGGCAGTCATAGCCGGTGCACTCAGTATCGGTGTCGGTTTTGGCCTGCAAAATATTGCCAATAACTTCATCTCGGGGCTGATCCTTCTGATCGAGCGTCCCATAAAGGTAGGCGACCGTATCGAGGTCGGCAGCGTACACGGCAGGGTGGTGCGGATCTCTGCGCGCAGTACCGCCGTGCGGACAAATGATAACATAGACATTATCGTGCCGAATTCTGAGCTAGTATCTGATCGGGTGGTCAACTGGTCGCAAAAGGACAGGAGGGTCCGGTTCCGGATTCCCGTCGGTGTTTCCTACGAGACGGATGTTGAACTTGCACTGGATCTGATGACGGAGGCTGCCGAGGAGATTCCTGATGTACTGAGTGCCTCGGCGCGTTTTCTGTCTTTTGGAGACAGCGCTCTTGAGCTCGAGGCTCGCATCTGGACCTCGAGACGCCTTCATCGTCGCGGCCTCATTATCAGTGAGGTAAACTTGGCCATCTTGAGGAAGTTCCGGGAACACGGGATAGAAGTTCCATTTCCGCAGCGCGATGTCCATATCAAATCCCACCCGGCCGAATGAAACAGTCCTGCCATGTCCGGTGCGAACCCACCCCGAATTTCGACAGAAGGTCGGGATTCTGCTATACTATCTAACTGCAGTGATGAGCGGGTCGGGCAGCCGCGCACAATCGGTTTGCGCCCTCAGGCTTCAATTCTGTCCGCGCAAACTGCAGATTTATGCCTGCTGGGCATGACGTACCGATTGTGTGAGGAAAGTCCGAACTTCAAAGGGCAGGGTGCCGGATAACGTCCGGAGAGGGCGACCTCTGGAAAGTGCCACAGAAATTATACCGCCCGCTGCGAGGCGGGTAAGGGTGAAATGGTGGTGTAAGAGACCACCGGCGGTCGGGTAACCGATCGGCCAGGCAAACCCCACCCGAAGCAAGGCCAAATAGGAGAGGGATGAGGTGGCCCGCCTACCTCTCGGGTTGGCCGCTTGAGGTGCCAGGTAACTGGCATCCCAGATAAATGGCTGTCTGAGACAGAACTCGGCTTACAGATCCGCTCATTGCTGCTGAACATCTGACCTGACCAGGGATGGAACTCAATTCACTTTTCCACGTCTATAAATATGCATGATGAAGAACAAGATATTGTAGGGATTCTCCAATACATGTGGGAGGGATCCAGTGGTGAACTACCGTAACTTTATGTACATCGGCCTGGCGGTTCTTCTTTCTATCGCCGTGGGATGCGGCGGGGGAGACTCTCCCGCGAGCGGCGACGTGCCTTTTGAAAAACCGGAAGATCCCCCGGGGGAAGTAAGGGAATGGATGAGTGACATAGAGGACCTGCAGGAGCCGCACACGGATTGGATGGTGCACAACGATTCGATCTTTGTGGCCGTGGCACGCGGGGAGGTTCCCCACCCGGGACACGGTGTAGAGGTAGAGGCTATACGGTACGAACGCGAGGGCGATGAACCCGTGACAGTCAGTGTCGAGGCGAGGCACACCGAGCCGGATAAAGACACCAGCTACATCCAGGTGATCTCATATCCGGTTGCAGTGGCCCGGTTTGAGCTGGACGACCTGCCGGATGTCGAGGTCGGCGATATAATGGTGAGATTCGATGTCGATGATTCAGCAGTCGTCGAGCATGACCCTGAAGATGAAGATGTACAGATCCATAGCGTGGTACTGTTCTTCAGCAACGACGGCTACCTGGAGCGTGATGTGCGGGCGGTTGAGGCAGAAGCGCTGACCATCGATCTGGTCCTGGCTGAGTTGATGATCGGGCCCGAGACGGAGCATTACCACCGAACCCTGCCTGAAGGCACGAAAATGCTGGGCCAACGGGACGATGATGATCCGGAACTGGCTATCGTGGATTTTTCGGAGGAGATCCTCGGGGTTCAGGGCAGCCTGGGGGAACAGCTGGCGGTCTACAGCGTAGTGAACACCCTGGTGGAAAATGAACTGGACATCTCCCGGGTGCAGTTCACGGTTGATGGTGAAGAGGCCAACCTGGGACATATGGATTTCAGTGGGCCCCTGGAGTATGATGAGATGCTGGTCAGAGAGAGCAAATAACACACTCAATCCGCCATCGCGGCTGGAGATAGGAGTGGGTAGGCACTGCACAATGCCCCGTTCCGTGCAGTGCCTACTTGTGCTGAGCGTGACGTGTTAGACTGTAGGAGTAACAGATACGGGAAGTGATTGATTCATGCTCAATTTCGTCCGGAAGCTATTCGATCACAATGAGCGGCAGCTGAAGAAGTTATCGGGCCACGTGGCGGAGGTCAATGATCTGGAGCCCGAGGTGCGGGCCATGGACGATGAAGTGCTCCGCGCCCAGACCGGGATCTTCCGCGGTGAGCTGGAACGCGGGGCAGATCTGGATGCTCTGTTGCCCAGAGCGTTCGCCACGGTTCGCGAGGCGGCCCGCAGGATTCTGGGGGAGCGGCACTATGACGAGCAGGTGATGGGGGCCATCGTCCTGCACCGGGGTGACATCTGCGAGATGAAAACCGGTGAGGGAAAGACTCTTGCCGCCACGATGCCTGTATATCTAAATGCCCTGACCGGCCGGGGAGTACACGTCATTACAGTCAATGATTATCTGGCGGAACGGGACGCCGAGTGGATGGGGCAGATCTATCGATTTCTCGGTATGGACGTCGGGACTATTGTGCCCGGGCTTGACTCGGCGGAGCGGCGTGCATCTTACCGGTGCGATGTGACCTACGGCACCAACAATGAATTTGGTTTTGATTACCTCAGGGATAATATGGCCGTCTCGCCGGACCGGGTGGTGCAGAGACCCCTGCATTATGCGATAGTTGACGAGGTCGACAGTGTCCTCGTTGACGAGGCCCGGACCCCACTCATAATCTCGGGAATGCCCAGGAAGAGCTCTGATGTGTACCGCACCTTTGCTCACATTGGAAGGAGCCTGAAGCCGGAGGTCCACTACACCGTGGATGAGAAAGCTTCCACCGCGGTGCCTACAGAAGAGGGAGTCGCCGAGGTGGAGGAGCGACTGGGAATTGACAACCTCTTCGAACCGGAACACATCGAGTACAGCCATTCTCTCCGTCAGTCTCTCAAGGCCAAGTCGCTCATGAAGCGGGACCGGGACTACATCGTGAGGGACGATCAGGTCATAATTGTCGACCAGTTTACCGGAAGACTGATGCCCGGGCGCCGGTACAGCAATGGCCTGCACCAGGCTATAGAGGCCAAGGAAGGTGTGCAGATCCGCGAGGAGACCCAGACCCTTGCATCTATAACCTTTCAGAATTACTTCCGCATGTACGATAAGCTGGCGGGGATGACCGGCACGGCCGCCACGGAGGCGGACGAGTTTCACGAGATCTACAACCTGGAAGTGGTCGTTATCCCCACGCACGAGCCGATGATTCGCGAGGATCTTCCCGATGCCGTGTACAAGTCGGAGGAGGGAAAGACCGGTGCGGTTGTCGAGGACATAGTGCTGCGTAACCAGCACGGGCAGCCTATTCTCGTCGGCACTACTTCGGTCGACAAGTCGGAGGAGTTCAGCCGGAGATTGAAGCAGCGGGGGATCTCACATGAGGTTCTCAATGCCAAGCACCACGAACGGGAGGCCGAGATCATAGCCAAAGCAGGCGAACAGGGGCGAGTTACCATAGCCACCAACATGGCCGGCCGGGGAACTGACATAGTTCTCGGTCCCGGGGTGACGGATCTGGGCGGCCTGCATGTAATCGCCTCCGAGCGACACGAGAGTCGCCGCATTGACAACCAGCTCCGTGGTCGCTCCGGGCGACAGGGAGACCCCGGGTCGTCGCAGTTTTATGTGTCGCTCGAGGATGACCTCATGCGCCTGTTTGCTGGCGAGGCCGTGGACGGGATTCTCGAGAAGCTGGGCTTCACAGAGGAAGAGCGGCTGGAACACCCGATGCTCAGCCGGGCTATTGAGAACGCACAGAGAAAGGTGGAGGCTCGCAACTTCGACATCCGCAAGCGCCTGCTGGAGTACGATGACGTTCTCAACGAACAGAGGAGGATAATCTACGAACAGCGCGGGCGAGTACTGCGCGGTGATTCCGTAAGCGAGGAAATTCTGGATATGCTCGATGATCTCCTCGAGCACAAGGTCCAGAGCTACACCTCGGAGGGGCGATATCCCGAGACCTGGAACCTGCAGGGACTCACGGAGGACCTGGAGATGAACCTGCTTCCGCCCCGACGCATCGATGTTGAGAGCCTGACGGACAAGGCGGAAGAGGGTGGCCGGGAAGAGATGGTCGATCATCTGTGCCGCGTCGGCCGCGCTGTGTATCATGCCAAGAAAAAGGAGGTCGGGGCGCGGGCGTTGGAGAGAGTGGAGCGTCTTATCCTGCTCCGGGTGGTGGACAATAAGTGGATGGATTACCTGGCCGCTGTGGATGAGCTGAGGCAGGGTATTAGCCTGCGGGCGTATGGACAGCGTGATCCCCTGACCGAGTACCGGAGAGAGACGCATCACATGTTTTCCGAGCTGATCAGGGCGATAAAAGAAGATGCCGTCAAGTACGTGTTCAAGGTCGACATTGAAAAGAAGCCTTCGAAAGAACTGTCTGCGAGTGCGCCAATTGTCACCGAGGCTCGCGGCTCCGGAGAATCCGGGACGGCCGTCGCCCGCCCGCACCGCGAGGCGGTGGGTTCAGCATCCTCCGGGAGCAGTACCGGTGCGGCGAAAAGCAAGAAGCCGTACCAACGGAAAAAGCCTAAGGTAGGGAGAAATGATCCCTGTCCGTGCGGAAGCGGCAAGAAATATAAGTTCTGCTGCCGTGACCGCGACTGATTGACTGAAAGGAGTGTCTGGCATGTCGCAAAATTTGGTCTTTGATCTGAAGAGACTACGTGATGAGCTGGAACAGATAAGGGGGTCTCTTTGACGCCGACGGGCGCAGGGAGGAACTGACTGAGCTGGACGAGAGGATGAGCTCGCCGAATTTTTGGGACAACCCGGATGGGGCCCAGGCGGTGATCCGTCGGAGAAAATCGGTGTCCGGCCCTTTGAAGCTCTTCGATGATTTTTCCGAGCGTCTCGAGGAGGCCATGATTCTCGCCGAGCTGGCGGAAGAGGAGGAGGACAGTTCTGCCCTACAGGAGGTCGCCTCGGAGATTAAGAAACTGCGCGCTGGCATAGCTGATCTTCGCCTTTCCATCCTGCTTTCGGGTGAATACGACGGCGAGGATGCCATAGTGACCATCCAGCCGGGAGCAGGTGGGCTTGATGCACAGGACTGGGCGGAGATGCTTTTTCG
>PWGR01000265.1 GCA_003554565.1 Clostridia bacterium | reverse complement strand
GTGAGCACGATGTGGTCCGGGAGCCGGAGAGGGCCAAAGCTATGATGGGCTATGTTCCCGATCGCAGCCTGCTTTACCCCAGGATGACCGGCAGGGAGTACCTGCGCTTTCTGTCTCTGGTCCACCATCTACCGGAACCCCATGCCCCACGCATACAGAGATGGCTGGAGCTCATGTCTCTCACTGATGCTGCCGACACTGCCATTGAAACGTATTCGCATGGTATGGCCAAGCGGCTGACCTGGATCGGTGCCATGATCCACGATCCGCACCTTCTGTTTCTGGATGAGCCGACTGAGGGTCTTGACCCGGCCTCGGCCAGAACCGCAAAGGACCTTCTCTCTCACCTCAAGGAGGGCGGCCGGACGGTATTCCTCTGTACGCACATAATGGAGTTAGCCCAGGCACTCTGCGACAGGGTGGGCATCATTGCAGAGGGGAAACTTGTCGTCCAGGGGTCACCTCGGGAGTTGATGGAGGTGTCCTCGACTGAGGGGGCATCATCACTGGAGGAGGTTTTTCTCGATCTCACTGACTCGCATGCCCCTGAGATTGACTCGGTTCTCAGTGCCCTGACGGGAGACGAGAGTGATGATTGAAGGTCACCGGGATATCTCCGCTCTGTGGTTTTTGACCCGTGCGCGGTTCAGTCAGGGGTGGAGGAAGCTCACCAGTGATGCCCGGGTGTTCATAGGAGTCTTGATTTTCGTCATCGCAATGCTGCTCATGGCTTTTGCCAATTATCGCGTCTTCGTTCTGGTATTTCAAACAATGGGTGACTCTGCTGCTGAGCCCATCTTGGCACTGCCCCTCCTGATGGGTTTTATTCTGAGTCTGTTTGTGGGGCTGGGCTATGCAAACGACATACTGTACCTGAGCGCCGATCTCGAGCTGCTCCTCAGCCTTCCCCTCAACGACAGATGGGTGATGCTGACCAAGATCGCGTGGGTATGGCCGATTGTGCTCGCCGTGCAGGTTGTTGTGGCGATGCCGTCGTGTCTGGCCTATGCGGTTGTCCTGGGCTGGTGGCCGGTGCTGGCCATCTACCTTCTGGCGGTCCCTGTAACCTCTCTGGTGACCGCCGCCCTGAGCACTATCGCCCTCGTGCTGGCCGGCAGAGTGGCCACCTCAGCCCGACTCCGTGAGTCACTGGGGCTTTTGGGCGCGGCCGCAGGGGCTGCACTCTACATCGGGTTTTTAAGCATGCAGTCCAGAGTATCGATGGAGACGGTGGGAGAGGGGTTGCTGAGAATTTCCGATACAGCGGCCCCTATCTGGAGTGGCCCTCTTACGCTTCCCCTGACATGGCCTGCGGAGTGTCTGCGGTTGATGAACGCAGGACAGATGCTGACCGGGTGGATAGCAGTACTGGTCGCGGTGGCCCTGGCTCTGGGATTGACGGCGCTGCTCGCTTTTTCCGGGGCAATGCTCTACCGCATGAATCTGACCATCACAAGGCGGGGCCGGCCCCATCGTCAAAGCGGCGGGGGGAGGTTTCTCAAGGTGCCTGCACGCTGGGCGCAGATGGTGGCACTGTTGATGCGGGACTGGATAATCCTGACCCGTAACCCGCGGTTGTGGCAGGGCGTCATCTTTCCTGCTGCAGTGTTTGGCTTCTTCTTTGTTCAGACCTGGATGAGGCTCCCGGATATCTTTTCCCCCTTGATATGGGGGTGCATAGCGGCGGGAGTGGCTGGAGTTCTCGCAGCCTCTCAGCTCGCTCCCATGTCGTTTGCGGGAGAATATGCTTCCTTCTACCACCTGGGGACGCTGCCGATCTCCTCCCGTCTGCGGGTGTTATCGAAACTGGTAGTATTTGCCGCACCCCCGGCGCTGTTTGCTGCAGTGCTGTCTGCCGTCGCCATTCGAACTACTGGTTCACCGGGAGACTTGATTATGGCCTGGATGCTGGTGACAGCAGCCTCCCTCAGCGGAACGGCGGTGGGCATTCAATCCGCCGCAGATAGCACGAATTTCGGTAGAAACAATCCCGTCGAGGCACAGAGCGTCCGGGGTGGATGCTTACAATTTGCCTGCATATTCTTCATCATGCTTTTCAGCTATGCGATGCTGAGGCAGCTGATCGCGGTGGCCGAACGTGTAGTAGGGCTACAGCAGACCGCTGCCGAGGCAATTGCGTCGGTGGTTATATCCGCCGTCCTCATATTTGTTTTTGTCCCGGCCATGATTGCCCGTGCGTCACGGGTTCTCCAGCGCCGGGCCGCGGAGGCGCCATCCTCCGGCGCGGGCGGTTACCGGTAGCCCATCTGATCGCTGGGAGATTTCTGCAGGTCCGCGACGTACTGTCTCCTGCGCGCAAACCGCACTGGCGGGTCCTGCTGTCGATATTGCAAGCCGATACTTGTCCGAACCGCAGTGACCCGAATGCCAACAGCACGCACGGGGTCCCGGGTTATTGCCGGGAGAGTCCTGGTCGGAATCTGCTGCGGCAGGGTCCAGAGGCTGACGAGTGTTATTGCCTCATCCATGGACGGCTTCCGTGTCAAGTGATCTCGTCGGCGTACTCAGACAGGATGCGGGCTCCTCTGACTGGATTGAAGATCCCGCACTGGCACTGCCGTGCCATGATTCTTGCTGCTTCTTTTGTGTCGAGCTTTCCACGCGACACCTGCTCGGTGCAGTGTTGAATGAGGGTAAAGCTTACCATTCCATGACCGCACATGGTCGATATCTCCTGCACTGCAGGGTCGGGCAGCCCATCGGTCTGTCCCCAAACTCCGAGAGAATACTCCACGGTGTGTTCCTTCAGGTCCGACTGTCGGCAGCAGGTCCCTATCTCCTCGAACAGCCCCGAGACAACTATCGACATGCCCAGATCAGCCTCATTCAGTTCCCGCAGCACGCGGGCCACGGTATTCGCTTCGGTGAACACGGCGTGAAAGATGGAGTTGTCCTGGGTGCCCTGCACCAGATCCTGCATCGGGAGTGCGAATATGTTTCCGGTTCGCATGTCGCCCATGTTCACAGGCTCGTGTTTTTCCACGATGCGGGCGAAGGCCCGGAAAGATTCTGCGCTGCCCTGGCTGTTGATCCCCTGGGCAGATATGGCAAATATGATGTAGTCGTCCTTGAGGCCATCCCGGGGTCCCTGTCGGTGTAAGCTGTGTGTCATTTTTGCACCTCCCCGGCGGCCGGAGGGCGGCCCAGACCCACGTTGACCTTGCCGTTAATCGAGACCTGCATCCCGGCCCGTTCGGCAGACTCTGAGGCGGGCACCGACCCATCCTTTTCCACGCGGGAGGCCAGGGCTACACTGAACACCGTATCAATCTCTTCGCTCACCTGTCGCAGGCTCTTCAGCGCAGCTTCTACCTGTTCTGTCCGGACG
>PWGR01000109.1 GCA_003554565.1 Clostridia bacterium | reverse complement strand
TGTCTGTGTAGACAAACGCCGTGTTGATGAGCCCACTTCCTTTGCTGCACAGCGTTCCCTCATTGATCGGATGATCGAGATCGCCCTCGGTGTTGATCACCTGTCCGTCCTGCACATGACAGATGATTCCACATCCCACTGCGCAGAAGGGGCAGATGGTGGGAACCTCTTTGGCATAATGCACCCTGACCCGCTGAGCCTTGGCTTTCTCAACGTTGATATTCAAACTGGTCAGGGTTGCAGTTGCTGTCGCACCACCTACCAGCTTCAAAAAACTGCGTCGCGATAGATTCATAAGGCAACCTCCCCCTATTTTCTAATTAATGTACTTCTCCTTCAGTCCACTGAAGTCCAGAGCCGGCACGAAAACCCTCACTCGCAGCCACGAGATCTACTGAAAGCGTCGCCAAATTGTGGATCAACAGATCGGCATCTTCTTTCTCCTGCTCCTGCAGATCAAAGACTTTGAAATACTGGTTGCAGTCCTCACAGAAGTACACCCGGACAAATTCCATGGACTCCACTGTGAAATAGCCCAGGTGCTTGTGATCATCATTTTCGCAGTGCGGACACTTGAGGCGGAGAAACGACCAGCGGGTTCCGCACATCCAGCACTCCAGAAGCCTTGACCCGTCCTCGCTGTGCAGCAGCCCGTAATGTGGACTCTGCCCGCACACCGGGCAGATTCCCTCATCCCAGAGTCGACTGTTGAGCTCCCGCAGATCCTCATCCATCTGTCCTCGATAGAGAACAAACAGCGTCAAGGACACAATCAGCGTGGAAAGGTCCCTACCCATAGTTTCATCGTCGTCAGAGGAAATGCTCAGCAGGCGGGTGACAGATACTTCATCGAAGACAAAGAGAACCGTGGACTCCGAGAACGCCGTCGCCAGGAAGTCCTCCTGAAACCTCCTGATCGCGCCTTCGGCTGCGGGGTACATCCCTATCACACCGTTGCAGACGACAGAGACCGCTTTCTCAAAGTTCTCCCTGTCCACCCGCAGATCAGGACAGAGGGGCTTTCCCTGGCGGTGCAGAGCATCGAGCTCCTGCTGACCCGGAACACTGTATTCCGAATCTACCTCTGTCACAGTTCCCCGAGCAAATTCTTCTGCTGCGGCAAACAGGGATTCCATAGCGTCTCCGACGTCATCGAATCCCGGATAGGTCTGCCGGCAAAATTCTATCTCTCGTCGCAGGTTCGAAAATAGACTCACCAGTACCAAACCTCCCGTCCGTGTGTCACGCCTGATGTAAATGCTACCCCAGTATCCACCCCCTCCGGACCACCAAATCAGCAGTCTGTTCAGAGGTACTTTCGACGACCGGAGCATCCAGGATTGAAGTGGATGATAACGGCCATATACATAATACAAGTTAGTGACATCACGAACAAACCTATATACCACATATCATTATCAGTTTCCCTACGTCCTTTGTAAAGGGTATGAGGCGTTTGTCCTCCCTGTCAAACTATAGTAGATGAACCGTACATCTTGACGGTAGGTATGCGCCGCCGGCCTGTGTTGGTGTGCTAGCAACCACTCATGCACGCCCTCGGCACAGACTGAGGAAGAGGAATCCACCAGTTCCTCTCCAGCACCTCATCCGGCCAATCGCGATCCCAATCGCACCCCAGAATATAGCGCTCCAGTTCATCATTAACCAAGCAATCAGGAGATGAGCCATGTGGTTCGTTCTGGAGCGTATCCAGCTCCACCCAGATACTTCATCCTCCGGGTGATCAGATGTGCTCACCTGTGCCTCTATGACACTCACCCGAACCTCCTCCGACAGGTTCTCTATACCTTCCCAGTTGCCGTGTAAGTACCGGGCCAGAACCTCTGAACTTCCGTTTCGCGAGCGAATTGCCCCGGAAAGGTGAAAGATACATCCGCTTCATGCCAGGCCGGCTGAGAGTCACTTGCTTTGGGAGCCCATCAGACATGGACATTCCGGCCTGCAGATTGACAAAACTACTACTGTATACAAAGGCCTGTGCATGCGCAAGCACTGTTATTGAAGGCGAGGGAGCAAATACATTATAGTTAACGTCGGAGTTTCATGTAGGTTCAGCGTCGTTTCAAGCAGAATCGAAGATGGAGGGGAAGAGGCATGGAAGAGCGAATCAGAACAGTACTCGCTTCCTTTGAAGGCAAGAGAAATGACTTGATCCCTATGCTACAGGCTGTCCAGGATGAATTGGGCCATCTTTCAGATACGGCTATGAAAGAGATCGCTTCCTACGTAGGGATGCCTGAAAGCAAGGTCTACGGCGTGGCCACGTTCTACTCCCAGTTCTACTTCGAACCCAGAGGTGAACATGAGATCAAGGTCTGCCTCGGCACTGCCTGTCACGTAACAGGGGGTCTGCAGATTGTTGATGCCATGGAGCGAGAGCTGGGTGTTAAGTGTGGGGGAACTACCTGTGACCAGAAGTTTAGCCTGGAGCGCGTCAACTGTGTCGGTGCCTGTGCGATTGCTCCGGTGGTCATGGTTGACGATGACGTCTACGGGAGGCTGGAAGCGAAGACGGTGAAGGAGGTCCTGGAAAAACATGCGCCATAAATTCGATGAGATCCGGAGGGAATCCCAGAATGCCTATGACCAGCTCCATAAAGAGGATGTGCCCCTGATCCTGGTCGGTTCTGCAACCTGTGGTCGTGCCACAGGATCCATGGATGTCGTCAATGCAATCACTGAATATGTCCAGGAGAACGATATCCAGGCCATCGTCAAACAGGTGGGCTGCGTAGGCCTATGTTACGCAGAGGTCCTGGTAGACATCATCAAGCCCGGAGAGCCCAGGATCTGCTACAGTGAGATGACTCCAGAAAGGGCCGAAGAACTGATTGACAGCTATCTTCTGAAGGATGATCCCAGAGCGGACATGGCCCTGGGTTACTATGGTGAGGAGGGTCCAGAGGGGATACCCCGAATCGCAGAAGAGCCGGTCTTCCGCAATCAGGAGCGGGTCATCTTGCGAAACTGCGGCAATATTGACCCAGACAGCATTGATGAGTACATCGTTCATGATGGCTACAGGGGACTCCTCAAGTGCCTGGAGAGCACGCAGGAAGAGATCATCGAAGAGGTGTCCAACTCTGGCTTGAGGGGCCGCGGAGGAGCCGGTTTCCCGACCGGAATTAAGTGGGACTCCTGCCTCCGGGTCGAAGCAGACCAGAAGTATGTGATCTGCAATGCAGACGAAGGAGACCCAGGGGCCTTCATGGATCGTTCGCTGCTGGAGGGTGATCCGCATGCCGTCATTGAGGGGATGGCCATAGCCGGCTATGCTGTCGGAGCGTCGAAGGGCTACTTCTACGTCCGGGCCGAGTACCCTCTTGCGGTCGCCCGTCTTAAGAAAGCAATCGCCCAGGCCAAGGAGAAGAACCTGTTGGGCGAGAGCATTCTGGGAAGCAATTTCAGCTTTGACCTGGAGATCTTCCAGGGAGCCGGAGCCTTTGTCTGCGGTGAATCTACAGCAATCGTGATGTCAATTGAGGGCAACAGGGGAATGCCCCAGCCTCTGCCGAGGCCGAGGACCACCGAAGAGGGTCTCTGGGGAAAGCCCACCGTATTGAACAATGTCAAGACTTTTGCGGTCGTTCCTCAGATCCTCAACCGCGGTGCGGATTGGTTTACCAGTATCGGTACGGAGGACAGCCCCGGGACAGCAGTCTTTGCTCTCACCGGCAAGATCGAGCGCAGTGGACTCATTGAGGTTCCCATGGGGATTGAACTGGGCAAGATCATCCGGGAGATCGGAGGCGGAATCCCGGACAACCGCCAGTTCAAGGCGGTGCAGACGGGAGGACCTTCTGGGGGCTGCCTGCCGGAAGACATGCTCGATCTATCCGTGGACTTTGATACCCTGGATGAGGCAGGCTCCATGATGGGTTCGGGGGGTATGGTGGTGCTGGATGACAGCACCTGCATGGTGGATGTGTCCCGTTACTTCCTTGATTTCACTTTTGAAGAATCCTGCGGTCAGTGTGTTCCCTGCCGACTGGGAACCCAGCAGATGTTGGCCATACTCAATGACATCTGCGAGGGTAGGGGCAGGGAAGGTGACATTGAACTGCTTATCGAACTTGGCGAGTCCATTGTCAAGTCCTCCATCTGCGGCCTGGGCAAATCCGCTCCCAATCCCGTCTTGAGTACGATCAATCACTTCAGGGATGAGTATGAGGCCCACATCAGGGACAAAAGATGTCCGGCCCTGGTGTGCAAGAGCCTTATTCGCTACAGAATCGATGAAGACAAGTGTGCTGGCTGTGGTCTCTGTAAGAAGTCCTGTCCAGTGGATGCCATCACCGGGGACAGAAGAGAACCCCATAGCATCGATCATGATGAGTGCACGAAGTGCGGCATCTGTTATAGAGGCTGTCCCGATCGCTTCAGGGCTATAGAGTGCGTGACGGGCCAAGAGAACCTATCGATCGTCACCTGAGGGGATGGTTATGGATGTTTTCACTGACGATTAACGGAATAGAGGTTATGGCCAAAGAGGGTATGACTGTTTTCGAGGCTGCAGAGAAGGCAGGCATATACATTCCCACCCTCTGTCACCATGAAGATCTCTCTACCTTTGGCGCCTGTCGTGTCTGTATGGTCGAGGCGGACGGTTCGTTGGTAACAGCATGTCGTGCCCCCGTCGAGGAAGGTATGGTTGTCCGTACCGATTCGCCGGAAGTCCGTCAGGTGCGACTCAGCAACGTGGAATTGATCCTGGCCAATCACAATCAGGACTGTCAGACCTGTGACAAAAACAACAACTGCAAGCTCCAGGAAGTATCAGCCTTCGTGGGGGTCACCCCGGAGCGAATGCAGAGCATGCGCCGCTTCGTGAAGGATGAACCCGTAGATGACAGCAACCCGTTCTTCTATCGCGACCAGACAAAGTGCATCATGTGCGGCATATGCATTCGGGCCTGTGAGGAAATTAACGGTGTCGGCGCCATAGACTTCGCCTTCAGGGGTTACGAAACTTCTGTCAGCGTCCTGGGCAACAAACCAATCTATGATTCCAGGTGTGAATCCTGTGGTGAGTGCGTGGAACGGTGTCCGACAGGTGCGCTTGCCGTGAAGGACCAGAGCATTGCAGAACGCGAGGTGAAAAGCACCTGCCCGTACTGCGGAGTTGGCTGCGGAGTAACCCTCGGAGTACGGGGTGAAGAGGTTGTCAGCGTACGGGGTACGAGGGACCACCCGGTGAACCACGGAGAGCTGTGCGTGAAGGGGCGCTATGGCTTTGAGTTCATCAACCATCCCGAGCGCCTGACCTCCCCCCTCGTCAAGAAAAATGGGGCGTTTGAAGAGGTCTCCTGGGACGAAGCTCTCGACCTGGTAGCAGACAAACTGAGCGGCTACCGGGAGCAGGATGGTGCCGATTCACTGGCGGGTATCAGCTCTGCACGCTGCACGAACGAGGAGAATTACCTGTTTCAGAAGCTGTTCCGCATGGCCGGGACCAATAACGTGGATCACTGCGCACGTCTGTGTCACGCTCCCACGGTAGCGGGTCTGGCTACAGCATTCGGCAGCGGCGCAATGACTAACAGTATTGCGGACATTGAAGAGGCTGCGGCGTTCTTCATCATCGGTTCCAACACGACGGAGACCCATCCCGTCATCGGTTACAGGGTCAGAAGGGCCAGGAAGAAGGGAGCAGCCCTGATCGTGGCCGATCCCAGGTCCATTCCCTTGGCCGAACAGGCAGATGTTCACCTGCAACTGCTTCCCGGAACCAATTCGGCCCTGCTCCTGGCCATGGCCAAGGTCATTGTGCAGGAGAAGCTGTACGATGACGCTTTTGTTGCCGACAGATGCGAGGAATTTGACGAGTACATAGAGGCCCTGGAATCGGTTTGCCTCGATGAGCTGGCCGACATCACGGCAGTTCCGAAGGAGAAGATCATCCAGGCTGCCCGAATCTATGCAGAGAATACACCCTCCACCATCCTGTATGCTATGGGAATCACTCAACACTCCCACGGTACCGACAATGTACTGGCCCTGGCAAACCTGGCCATGCTGACCGGCAACATGGGCAAAAGAGGGGGAGGCGTCAACCCCCTGAGGGGGCAGAACAATGTCCAGGGAGCCTGCGACATGGGCGCCCTGCCCAACGTATTCCCCGGTTACCAGTCGGTGATCTCCCCGGAGAACCGACGGAAATTTGAAGAGGCATACGGGGTGGAGCTCTCCGGCGAGCCCGGCCTTACACTCACGGAGATGTTCAAGGGAGCAGGTACCGGCGATATCAAGGCCCTGTACGTCATGGGCGAGAACCCGGCGATGAGCGAGGCTGACACAGGAGAAGTTAAGGAGATCCTGGAGAAGACGGAGTTTCTCGTTGTTCAGGACCTCTTCCTGACTGAGACAGCAACCTATGCTGATGTTGTTCTGCCTGCCGCCTCATTTGCCGAAAAGGATGGAACCTTTGTCAACACGGAACGGCGGATTCAGCGGGTTCGAGGGGTCATCAATCCACCCGGAGAAGCACGGAGTGACCTTGAGATTCTCTGCGACCTGGCCGGAAGAATGGGGATGAGTGGTTTTGACTTCTCCGGTCCTGAGGATGTCATGGAAGAGATCGCTTCCCTCGTGCCCAACTGGGCCGGGGTATCGTACCAGCGGCTGAATGGGGATGGGCTGTGCTGGCCCTGTACCGATGAAGCCGACCCTGGAACCCCGATCCTTTACACGGAGCGTTTCCTGCGGGAGGGAGGCAGGGCCAAGTTTAGCCCCATAGTCTATGGACCACCCCAGGAGACACCCGATGAGAATTATCCGCTGATCTTCACGACCGGAAGGGTGCTCTACCACTTTCATACGGGCACGATGACCAGAAGAAGCCGGGGTCTGAATGCCCTCCACGACCGGGAACGGATCTTGATGAACCCGGTAGATGCGGAGAACTTGGGCCTCAATGCGGGGGACACCGCAAGGGTGATCTCGAGGAGGGGCGAGGTAACGGTCGAAGTTAAACCTGCTCCCCAGATTAAGGAGGGTACGGTCTTCATGACGTTTCACTTCGCGGAGGCCTGTGCGAACGTACTGACAAACACGGAGCTGGATCCTGCGTCAAAGATCCCTGAGCTCAAGGTATGCGCGGTTCGCGTGGAACCTGCGTAGTGACAATGATTCATCGGCCCGGTCCGGACCCAGCTCCGGGCCGGGCACGACAGCTCCCTCACGGGAGGTGTCGGCAGGGAGCACCCGGAGTTCCTCGCAGGATGACTTCGTCAATCCCCTGTAGGACATTGAATCTCCGGAGGAATGGTCCGATTGAACCTGGCCTTTGAACCCATTGGCAAACTATTGGAAAAAGAAAGCAACCGGAGGCAAAACATGTCCCTCGGACTTCCCAGGATTCGGAGAAGCATCCCGGCCCGTCGGAGTTCAGACGGACTTGCCAGCATGTCAGAAGTACGCACATAAACCGCAGCGAAGTAATCACACGGACAGCTTCTCCACATAATCCGATGTGAAAGCGGCCAACACACAGGAATAACCGCGCACAGTAAAGCGCAACACATCGCCCACGACTACCTCCCGGGAAGCATCCTCCACATCGATAATCATATGGTCGGAAGAGGCACCCAGAATGCGCACTCCCTCCATTTCCGGCCGGAGACCTTCCGGGACCACGTCCTGCCGGCCGGCAGCCACTATTGCCCTGCGATGCCATCCACGATCAGTAAACTCAGGAACGTTCCCGAAAGCGTCCTGCCCGAGTTCACCTACCGGAACGGATGGCTTGTTTCTGGCCTCGACAACCTCGCAGCACAACGTAAGAACATCATCATTCATTCCCTGGATGGGCTTTCGGTCCACGCTCTCGTTCCCGAGAATCAGTGCCTCGCCTATGCGGAGATGGTTAACCTCTCGCGGCATTTCATCATCCTCCAGCAGCTGCCAGTTCGCCGAGTTGCCACCGGAGACCAAACGTATCTCGCTGTTGAGCATCTCCTGTACTATGTCACGGCAGGCGAGTAAGTCCTCCATTTTTTCGACCGAAGGTCGCACCCCACCGTAGCAGGCAAGATTGGTACCCACCCCCGCAACCCGTAAATGGTCCCAGCCGGCAAACCCGCTGCATACATCGG
The DNA here is from genome assembly GCA_003554565.1 of Clostridia bacterium. Classification (GTDB taxonomy): domain Bacteria; phylum Bacillota; class Sulfobacillia; order SLMV01; family SLMV01; genus PWGR01. Next base: position 6,561 of record PWGR01000109.1, on the reverse strand, counting down.
CCAGTTCATCCTGCCACATCCCCTCGCGCAGGTCGCCGAGATCTACCATGAGCACTACCTCGTGCACCAACCCCGCCCGCTCCGCCGCCGCGTTCAGCGCCCTAAGGGTGACAGATTCGCTGTTCAGACTGATGTCCGCCCAGCGCACTACCTCCTCCGCCCGGGAAGGGGGAGGAAGGCGGAGCAGCATCAGCTCCAGCTCCGGTTCTACCCGGCGCAGGCGCCGCAGGTTGGAAAGGCGGGAATCGGCCAGAGACGTGAAGCCTGCCGCTGTCAGGGCCCGCGCAACGGCCGGGTGGGCGCAGGTAACTTTCGTCACCCCGGTAACATTGATATCCCGCTTCCGGCAGGCGTCCAGAATCACCCGGGCGTTCTCCTGCAGCTTCTCTCTGTCAATTTCTATCCGCGGATAACCGACACCGACCACTGGTGATCACTCTCCCATCACTCACCTTCACCCTTTTTCGCCTCAGTGACCCCTACTGCCTCCACTCCCGTCGACTGCATCATCAGACGAGCGGCCGCCTCAGGATCACGACGGGATAGGACGCCGGTGACCGCCATGGTGTAGTGGTCATCAATCAGTATATCGGCATCACGGGGAAGCAGGGAGAGGGGAACTTCCTGCGAGCTCCATTCCTCCAGGAGACTGCGTCCATCCGGGAGACGGGTAAGAGCCCCTCCGGTGCCGATAATCCAGCGCACATCACTCAAGTCCTTCCCCTCCGCGACAGTAGTCCTGCCAGTTGGACCGTACAGGTGACGCAGCCGGCCAGCATGACGGGACACCGCGAGATCAACGGCCTCCCGCGCAAGGCAGGTAACCAGGGCATGATCGCGCTCGTCCTCCGGGACCTGGGAGAGCGTCTCCAGCACCTCATCCACCGGGAAACCCAACTCGCGAGAAAGACGCTCCATCCCTATATGCTCAACAAGATTGTGGGCATTTACGTATACACCGAGATCCCCCTCTACTGTCCGCTTGGCCTCGGGCTCGGGGGCTATCAGCATGCGGGAAATCTCCTCCGAACCTGCTGTCACCGAGTGCACGTCTGTTGTCGCGCCGCCCACATCGACTACCATAAGATCCCCTATCTGCTCTCGCAGTATCTTGGCCGCCTCCATCACGGCCCCGGGAGTAGGCATGATCGAGCCGGAGACCATCTCCCGCACGCGCTTCATCCCGGGTGCAGTTACGATGTGTTCTTCAAAAACCTCCTGGATCACCCTCCGGGTTGGTTCTATGTTGAGCTGGTCAATTCGGGGATAAACATTGTCCACCACGTATATCTCGCCCAGAATATCGAGGACCTCGTCCCGGCACGCGACATTCCCCGCGTAGATGACGGGCACATCCAGATCCAGTTCGGCCAGCTTCTGGGCATTGTGCATCACAGTGCTTCGTTCGCCGTAGTCCACTCCCCCGGCCAGCAGGATAATGTTCGGTCTGGCCCGCACAATTCTCCGCTGGTCCCCTTCGGACAGCTCGCCCGCGGTGACCATCTCTACGACGGCACCAGCACCAAGGGCGGCTTCGTTGGCTGCCTTTACTGTCATATCGTAGACAAGACCGTGCACAGTCATTCTCAAACCACCGGCAGCGCTGGACGATGCGAGCATGTCCTCCCAGTACAGCTCGTCCGCCCCGAGATGCTCGCTGAGGGCCTCAACGGCGCCCCGGAGACCGATGAGCACGTCGCCCTCCTCTGCGGTAGTACCCACGGAACCCTGACCGAGAAAGCGCGGGTCGGAAGTGTGTACCGCATCAAATGCATTGACGACGGTGGTCGTGCTGCCTATTTCGGCAACCAGCACATCTATCTTCACATCAATCCCCCCAATTTGTGAGGGGGCGGGCTGCCCGCCCCCTCACCGCCGTGCCTTTCTCGCGTCATTTTTCGCGTCGCGTCTCGACCAGGAAGCTGGCCACATCGTGCCCGGTAGTGCCGCGGCCGAACCCGGCATCCATACCGCAATCCCGCGCCAGGTCATCGGTAATCTGGGTCCCGCCCCCGACGAGAATCACCTCATCACGCATTCCTTTTTCGCGGCACAGCTGGTCAAGCCGCTCCATATTGGTGCGATGCACACCAGCATGGGTTATGATGGTGCTGATCAGAATGGCATCGGCATCTATCTCGATTGCCGCATCGACCACCTTCTCAATCGGTACCGAAGTGCCGAGGTATTCGGCCTCGATCCCGTATCTCTCGAGCCCGCCGTGCTTGATGTCAATTATCTCCCGCATACCGACAGAGTGTTCATCCTCCCCGACCGTGGCGGCAACAACCTTCATCGGTTCCTCCTGCACCGCCTCCCGGATCTCTTCCTCGGGCAAAAGTTCCTCTTCCTCAGGGATGACGAGATCATCGGGATCAATGGAAAAAGTCACGGTTCCCTTGATCTCCAGGTAGGTACCCTCCTGGGGGTGCATACTGCCGGAGTGAATCACCGAGGAATCCTCGAGGCCCATTTGCTTGGCAATTTCCAGTCCCGCGTGCTGGGCAATACGCTCAGAGGTGGGCAGCAGCATGTTGAGAGTCACCACGCCATCGCCGTGCCACTCCACCTCAGGTTTTACTGTCCCTTCTGCGCGCGCCTCAGTTCTGCTCCGCAGGCGCTCATGCACGTTGTCCTCCGGATCCAGCTCATCAATGTAGATGATCCTGTCCGGATCACAGAGCGTGCAGCCACCGACGAGATCACAGTCTCTATCCACCTCGGGAAGGCTGTTATAGCCAAAGTGTTCGCAGACGGGTGCCATGTAGTCCTCATCCCTGGGGACGATACTTCCGGCCGCCACACCACCCTCGATGTCCCGGGCAATGCCGTCGCCGTTTCGTTCCGGGTAGTGACCGGAATCGACGAAGTGACCCTGCGCTACCGCTTCGAAGTAGCCGCCTACTTCCTCGATCTCCTCCAGAAACAGAACGGCACGCTCGATGATTTCCCGTTTCCTCTCGTACAGCTCCCCGTCATCCCGCAGCTGGACCATCTCCCGCAGCCCGTCCATACCCAGAAGCGCCTGCTTGGCCGTATCCACTGCCGAGACGTTCATGTGATGCCAGGGCACATTGCGGCCCTCATCGGGGGTTATGGTGCTCTGTATGTCGGCCGATGTGAGGCGGGAGACCATCAGGTTGAGAACATGAGTTACGATTGCCTCTCTGGTGTCGGATTCGATGTAGCGGGTATTCATCTGGGCCCGCATCTTGCAGTCGGAGAACAGCTCACGCAGCGCCACAGCGTAAGGGAGGTCCATGCGCAGCGCCGGGGCCGGCGGCGCAGTGGGCGGTACAGTGGACAGTGCTATTCGCTCGCGCGGCATCCCAATTTTCTCCGAGTAAGCGGTGTTGATGGCATGCTGCACCAGGAGCTCCGGCATCACCTTCCAGGCTTCACGGGCTGTCGCGTTGGCATTGTGTGCGCCATCGATCTGCAGCATCTCGGCCCAGTTCATGATCTTTTTGGCAACGGCTGCATCCACAAAGGAGCGAACCATATTCACATTGCGGTAAAGTACATTGTACTGTGGGTCCTGGTGCGCACCGGCCACGCCTTCCTCGGCAAAAAGCACGGCGATTTCCGAGCCGGCCACCCCACTGACGTAGGAGTGGAAGTTGAGCGGGCGGCCCACTTCATCCTCGACCAGGTCAAGCGCCTTGCGGGTGGCCCTGATCTGTTTCCGGGTTATGGGAATCCCGCCGACTCCCTCCGGCGTCCCCTCTATCAGGCCATCAAAATGACTCTGACCGGCTGTACGGATCACCATCATGTGGTCTGCACCGTGCCAGGCAGCCATCCTCATCCGGCGTATGTCGTCTTCGAACCGTCCGGAGGCAATCTCGGTGGTGATGACACAGTCCGGCTGCGGGTCGATCCCACCGAAGCTGCGGATGGCCGCGGGCAGGGGAATCCCGTTCTTCAGGGTTTCCGAGGTTTCGCTATAGCTGAAACCGCCTATCTCCGATCCATTGCTTTGGCGCCAGCGCCAGCCAATCCGCCGGGGCCGGTAATTCTCCAGGTCCTTCAGGATCGCCTCCACGTCCAGCTTCTCATCCGGCTGAAGCTGCATTACTCGTCACCCCCTGCACCGAACAACTGGGAAGCTTCATCCCAGTACATGCCCTCGGCCAGCGCCAGGCCGGCCTCGCGGATACTGAGGTTGTGCTCAGAGGCAACCCGGTAGACCACGTGTCCGGCCCCCTTGCCCAGCAATCCGTGATCCTGAACCCGCTCCACTATTTCCTTGGCTTCGATGCTGGAAAAACCCATGCGCAGGAGCACCGATCGCTCAATCGACGGCGATGTGTGCTCCCGGGCCAGATCGACCAGCGGCTGAACTATTCTGTCCGTCAGTTTCCAAAATCGCTCCTGCAGCTGTTCGTCGGACAGGTCATTCAGATGTTTTCTGCGTTCAACGAAGTCGTCCGGACGACTCTGTACGCGGTCCCGCTCACTCATCTTATCGCCTCCTCAATCCTTGACGGCCACCTGCAGCTCACAGAGAGCGGCTGTCACGAAATTGCGATCCCGGTTGATCTCTTCGCAGAGGAAGTCGACCTCGGGGGAGCTGACCTCCTCCACCCCGGTATGTCGGACGGCATTTCTTATCAGAGACTTGCGCATCCGGTCCAAAGAAAAATCCCTTACCTCAATCTGCTCGGGACCCTCTGGTATGACAATCTGCGCGCCGGGAACATTCTCGGCCGGGTCACCCCTACGCACCTGCACCCCGTTTTCCCGCGCGAAAGTCAGCTGTGCGGTGGGATGCTTGCCGGCCCCGGTGTACTCGGTCTCCTGCACCACCAGAATTTCCTCCTGGTCCATCTCTTGGGCCAGGGCAAACGCCGCGGCCAGAGACGTGTTCCCCGCCGGACCCCGCTCCAGTCCTTCCAGCACGGCCAGGAGTTCTGTGACGTAGAAAACCTCGCCCTGGTGCAGAAGGACATAGCGGTCCATGTACCGGAGAGCGCGGGCCGCATTCCTCGGCACATCAGCGCGATCCGGCCAGGTGGCAAAGGGAACCCCAAATCCGGTGTGTCCGGTGGTGAAAGACTTGCGGTTGAAATCCTCATCACTGGCCATATGCAGACCGCTGAGATCCACGCTGGCACCCACGACTTCCGTATCATCCGCGCCGGCCTTGCGCAGCCCGCGGGCCGTACCGGTGAGATTCCCACCGCCGGCGTGCGTCACGACCACCACATCCGGATACCGGTCGCAGCGCTCATGCACCTGCTCGGCCACCTCGTATCCCAGGGTTTCTATCCCGGCTATGCCGTAGGGGGTGTACAGTGAAGCATTGAAGTAGTCCGTCTCCTCCAACAGGCGGAGCATCATATAGAAAAGCTCCGGCCCCACAGTCAGCTGCACCACCTCGGCACCGTATGCTTCACACTTGCGGCCCTTCTCCATTATTTCGGGCTGGCCCACCATCCGGCTGTCAAACAGCTCCTGAACTATGATGCAGTCGAGGCCACGGAGGCAGGCCTGCGATGCCACCGCCGCGCCGTAGTTTCCACTGGTAGCTGCAATGACACCCGAGTATCCCTTCCGCTGGGCCTCATATACACTGAGGGCGGCCCGGCGGGCCTTGAAGCTTCCGGAGGGATTCGAGGCCTCATCCTTTACGAAAATGCGCGCACCTTTACCGGGCGGGGAAACTTTCCGCACCAGTTCCGTTATATTTCTGAGCTCCAGAAGCGGAGTGTAGCCCACTCCCACATCGCGCTGTATGGCACGAACTTCCTCCAGAGAGTACCCTGTCTTCTCCATCATTCCCTCGTAATCAAAAGCCAGGGGACCACGCTCAAAACGTGAGTAGTCGAGCCCGAGCGCGCGCGAGATGATCTCGCCCCGCCGCGACATGACTGCCGCAAAAGAAGTGCCAGCGCTCACAGATCATCACCTCGCCTGCGTGTTCCGGGCTCACGCAGCAGGGTGCGTGCCTCCAGGCCGGCCTCCACAATCTCTGGGACAGGGCGCCCGAAATCGTGATCATACCGAGGGTCAGTGTTCACCAGTTTACCGGAAACAGTGCGCCCGATGACGGTCTCGATCTTGATTTCGTCGCCAATCGCCGCCTCCGAAAGCGCAAACCCCTTGACCCTCATCACCAGCGGTACGGAAGCAGTGTCGTCCGGCACGCCCGGGGCCCGCTCGCCAGCCTGCAGTACGACCTGCTCCACCTGAACGTAGTCTCCAACCTGAGCTATCTCCTGCAATGCCGCCTCCTCCTTTCGGTTCAGCTGGTGCAGTCGTGCGCCAACTGCAGTTGCTTCACCGTTTCCCTCACATCTCCGAGCACCGCACGGGGCAAGGGAAGGTCGATCATCGTCTTCAGCCCGGGAGAAGCGGAGAGAACCGGCGCAATCATGTTAACTGCCGTCGCTATAGTGCCGATTCCCCCCGGAATCTCGGGCTTTATGGCCATGGATATTCCCGGGGTGCCCTCGATGTCCACATAATCACCGGTGTCCACGCCGGCTGCACCCGGCTCTACCTGCTGCGGGTGTTCGAGGATCAGCCCTTCCTCCCCATCCACCAATCCACGTGCGG
>PWGR01000063.1 GCA_003554565.1 Clostridia bacterium | reverse complement strand
CTGGGCGGAGATGCTTTTTCGCATGTACAACCGTTGGGCGGAGAAATCGGGTTTTGAGATCGAGATCATGGAGGCTCTCCCGGCGGAAGAGGGTGGCCTGAAGAACGGTACCGTTTCGGTCAAGGGCAAAAACGCCTACGGGTATCTCAAGGTGGAACAGGGCGTGCACCGGCTGGTCCGAATATCGCCCTTTGATTCCTCCGGCCGGCGGCACACTTCGTTTGCCTCCGTGGAGGTCATGCCGGATCTCCCGAACGACGATGATGTGGAAATAAACGAGGACGATCTCCGAATTGATACCTTTCGCGCCAGCGGCGCAGGCGGTCAGCACGTCAACAAGGCGGATACGGCGGTGCGTATCACGCACCAACCCACCGGAGTGGTGGCCTCGTGTCAGAATGAGCGTTCGCAGCACAAGAACCGGACCGCTGCGATGAAGATCCTCCGGGGCAAGCTGCGCCAGCGCAAGGAAGAAGAAAGGCGCAAGGAGATGGCCCGACTCCGCGGCGAGCAGGACGACATTGCCTGGGGAAGTCAGATCCGGTCCTACGTCTTCCACCCGTACAACATGGTGAAGGACCACCGGACCGGTGTCGAGAAAGGTAATATTGAGGCGGTGATGGACGGCGACCTCGATGATTTTGTTCGCGCTTATCTCGAGGAGATGGCCGGAATGCACGAGGATGTGAGATCAACTGGAAACGACGGATGAACTGGCTTCGGTGGATATCTTGGGGGTACAGGTTGCCCGGTTGAACCTGGATGAAGCCGTGGATCTTCTGGGCCGCCGGGTGGAGGGCGACGTGCCCTACCTGGTGTTTACACCTAATCCGGAGATTATCGACCGCAGCCGCCGCGACGCCGGGTTTGCCGCAATGCTCCGTGCGGCCGACCTGTGCGTCGCTGATGGTGTGGGGGTGCTGTGGGCATCCCGCATCCTGGGCAGTCCGCTACCCGGCACAGTTCCCGGGGTCGAGCTTATGGATCGCCTGCTTTCGCACTGCGCCGACGTCGGAGCGGGCGTCTACTTTATTGGCACCACCCCCGAGAACGTACAGGCGGCCGTAGGTCGGGCGCGCAGGGCGGTGCCGGGATTGCAGGTGGTCGGCTTTCATCACGGCTTCTTCGCGCGGGACGGGGAGGAGAACGTGGTTCGCGACCTCCGACGGTGCCGGCCCAACCTGGTGCTTTTCGGGATGGGAGTGCCGAAGGATCAGGCCTTTGCATCTCGCTGGCGCGACCACCTTCCGCCGGGCGTCCACCTGGCGGTTGGCGGCGGGCTCGACGTCATGGCGGGCGCGGTCCGCCGGGCCCCGCGCCCCGTTCGCCGCCTGGGAATGGAGTGGCTTTACCGTCTTGTGACCCGTCCCGGCCGATGGAGGCGGCAGCTGGCCCTTCCCCGTTTCGCGGCGGCTGTGCTGGTCCGGCGGCTTTCATCGCGGTAGATGCAGTGAGGTCCACCGGAGAACGTGTGACTATCAAACAACGGAGGTGAGAGGCTTTGACGGAGCGGGTATTTTTCCAGTCGAAGCGAACATATGCGTAAATCCTCGCCATTGACCAGGGAAGAAATGCGGCACGTGGCTGACCGGGCCACGTCGCTTCGCTGTCGCATCATCCAATCTACCTGCCGTGCAGGCTCGGGGCACCCGGGAGGTTCCCTGTCCTGTGCCGACATTGTCGCTCTTCTGTACTTTCACGTGCTGCATCTGGATCCGGAGAGGCCGGACTCAGAAGACCGCGACCGTTTCATCCTGACCAAGGGGCATGCGGCTCCAGCTCTTTACGCCGCACTGGCCGAGAAGGGTTTCTTTCCTGTCGAGGAACTCCAGTACCTGCGCCGCCTGGGGCGCATGCTGCAGGGTCATCCCGACCGGGTTCGGACGCCCGGGGTTGAGGCCAGTACTGGCTCACTGGGCCAGGGACTGTCGGTGGCCGCGGGCATTGCCATCGCAGGCCAGCTCGATGAAAGTGATTGGGGTGTCTACGCCCTTCTCGGCGACGGTGAGCTGCAGGAGGGTCAGGTATGGGAGGCGGCTATGGCGGCTTCCCACTACGGGCTTGACAATCTCATTGCCATCACCGACTACAACGACCTGCAGATTGACGGCCAGCTGTCCGACGTGATGCGCGTCGAACCCCTTGCCGACAAGTGGCGGGCATTCGGATGGGATGTCTGGACTGTCGACGGTCACGACCTCTATGCTCTTGATGCTGCCGTTCGAGAGGCGCAGGTCTGCGGCAGACCGGCAATGATAATCGCCGAGACCGTCAAGGGTAGGGGTGTCTCGTTCATGGAGGGAGAGGCGTCATGGCACGGTAAGGCGCCCTCCGGGGAGCAGGCCGAGCAGGCCCTTCTGGAATTGAGGGGAGGCGATGCAGATGAGTGATGGCAGTGATCTGCCCCGGGAGTCCACCCGTGACGCTTACGGTCGCGCGCTCGTTGAACTGGGCGCCAGGCGCAGCGATGTGGTGGTGCTGGACGCTGACCTGTCCGGCTCGACGCGAACCGGGTGGTTCGGGGAGAAGTTTCCGGAACGATTTTTCAATATGGGAATCGCGGAACAGAACATGATGAATGTGGCGGCCGGTCTGGCCATGTCTGGGAAGACTCCCTTTGCGAGCACATTTGCTATCTTTGCCAGCGGGAGGGCCTGGGAACAGGTACGAAACACCGTGGCCTACCCCTCCCTGCCCGTGCGCATCTGTGCCACTCACGCCGGAATCACCGTCGGGGCGGACGGTGCATCACACCAGGCCCTTGAGGACATTGCTCTGATGCGCGTGATCCCGAACATGACCGTGATTGCTCCCAAGGACGGTCCGGAGGTCGAGCGGGTCATTCCGGCGATTGTGGATCATGATGGTCCTGTTTACGTGCGCCTGGGGCGGGCGAAGGTTCCGGTTCTCTCCAGCGAAGACGAGTCGTTTACCGTGGGCAGGGCGCAGGTCCTGCGGGATGGTGGCGATGTGGCCATTGTGGCCTGCGGGATAATGCTGGAGCCAGCCTTGGCTGCAGCGGAGACCCTGGGGGAGCAGGGAATTCAGGCCCGCGTAATTAATCTGTCTACCATAAAGCCGCTGGATGAGGCGGCGCTCGCTGCCGCGGCCGAAGACTGCGGTGCGGTGGTCACGGCGGAGGAGCACAGTGTGATCGGCGGCATGGGGTCGGCGGTGACTGAATTTCTCTCCGCTGAATGCCCCGTCCCGGTGCACCGGATAGGGATAATGGACCGGTTCGGTCAATCGGGCGAACCGGACGAACTGCTCGAGGAGTACGGGCTGGATGCCGGCACCATAGAGCGCGCTGCCTTGCGGGTTCTCAAGAAGTAGATCAGTCTGGTGCAAGCAGAGAGACAGCTATGTCTGCATTTCTTT
>PWGR01000285.1 GCA_003554565.1 Clostridia bacterium | reverse complement strand
TGGCTATTATGAAGGTCACGACACCGAGAATGGCGGCGAGAATTCTGGCCCACTTCGTTCTCTGCTCTTCCATCGCCTCCGGCGAGACGAACCTGTAGAGCAGGTCGTGGGCCACCGTGGTGGTCAAAAGTATCAGAAACGAGTCCGCCGTCGACATGATCGAAGCAATGGCGGCAGAACTCAGGATCCCGGCCAGCACGGGCGGCAGGAGATAAAACCACAGGCGGACGGCCGCCTGCTCCACGTCTTCCAGCCCCTCACCCAGGATGGTGAGCGCCAGTCCCCCGGTGAGGTAGTAAGCGAAGCTGAAAAGAACGACGAGTATACAGGTTATGAGCATCGCCTTCCGCGCCGTGCTCGGCTGGCGCAGCGACAGATGACGCACGGTTATGTGCGGGTAGCCGAGCGATCCCATGAGGATCAGTGCAATCGGGTACACCACGGCCCATATCCCGAAGTACTGCCCCCCGGGTCCCCAGGGGGTCACCAGCTCCGTATTCAGGGCCGCCAGGTTGTCGGTGAAGGAACCGAACCCCCCGATATAAAACAGGCCCAGCCAGAACAGTATCTGCGAACCGACAAACATGACGATTCCCTGCAGGGCGTCCGTGTACATGACCGCAATGTAACCGCCCGGAAGGGTGTACAGAAGAACCACGACGCCACCTATGAGCAACCCGGTGAAGTACTCCGTACCGAAGGTCACCTGCAGGAGTATGCCGGATGCCTGCCACTGCCCGACCAGGTGCGTCCCCACAAAAACCAGCACAATGAGGGAGGCTATCAGGCGTATGAGCGGGCTCTTGAATCGCTTTTCATAGAACTCGGGTATGGTTATGGCGTCGAGCATCTGCGAGTACTTCCTCAGTCTCCGACCCAACAGTCCGAAGCTCAGGGCATTTCCCGGCGCATCGCCGCTGGCCCACCAGAGAGAGGAAAACCCCTGGGTGTATCCCATACCGGGTGCAGCGGTGTATGTATAGCCGCTCATGTACGAGCTGATCAGGGAAAAGGAAGAAACCCAGGGCCCGAAGCGCCGTCCCCCGATGATGAAGTCGTTGTAAGATTGCACGCGGCGAGTAAAATACACTCCCATGCCCAGGATGAGTATCATGTACAGAATAAAGGTAATGACTCCCGCATCCACAGCTGCTTCACCCTTTCCTCTTGCCGTTGTTATTCAGAAGATTCATTTTTCATCTCGGCTTTCGGCTGCTTCTTTGGCCTTCTCTTCCTCTCTACCCTGCGAGATGTACAGGTAGACGACCAGCACCACGATAGCGAGCTGTCCCACGAAGAACCACCAGGTGCCGGAACTCCAGAACAACTCAAGACCGCTCATAAACCCACCTCCTTCCTCTTGGGCAAATCCACTACTGACTGCCCACGGGATAACATCATCTAGGAATCCTGACCTCCCGCCCCGCGGGCCTCCAGAAAGGTTTTAAGCACCGGAGACATTTCGTTTACGACCCGATTGAGGATCAGCTCACCCGTCGCGGCGGACGCCTCGGTACAGTCGGCAAATACTCCCGACGGGGGCAGCGCATCCGGCGATTCCGGCAGAACGGAATAAGGAAATTCCTCGACCGTCTCATCCCCCCGGAAATCATCGTCCATCCTCACTGAGTCAGGATACAGGGCCATCATCAGCGATGTCTCGGTGAGAGCTGCATGTTCCCTCTCCCAGCCGGGCCAGGCATCTCCAAATACCTCATCTATGACTTCTTGCGGCACAAAGTCCCACCAGTTCATGATCAGCGCACGGCATTCCGGGTATTCCTCCAGCGCCTCGCGCACACCCTCTTCCATGAATGCCACGCTCTCCATGTGTCCGTTGATGACAACCAGGCGGGATATGCCGTTGCGGAACACCTCCCGGGAGATGTCCTGCAGCACCCTGATCAGGGTCGCTCCGGTCAGGTTCACCGTGCCGGACCACCAGTTGCTGTGCTTTGCGTAGGTGTAGTGCATAGGCGGAAGCATGATCAGGCGCTCCCTCAACCACTCCGGGGCCTCATCGACCAGCCGGTCGGCGATACCCACCGGGATCTGCACATCCGTCCCCAGGGGCAGGTGGGGGCCGTGCTGCTCGACGGATCCCGCCGGCAGTACCGCCACCAGCTCATCGCGGTGTTCCTGCACAAAGGGCCACGTCACGTGGTCCCACCTGCGCATCACTCTGTGGCTCATCGCATCCTCCCTCCGTCAAGTGCTCTTATACCCACATGAAATGGTCATACAGCCGTCACGATCTATTCTGACACCTCTCGCTTCTGCTCATCCAGGGCACATTTCTACTGTGCAAAAAAAAAGTCCTTTCACGCAAGCCAAATCAAAAACAATGATCCCCCAGCCAGCAGCAAGGGTAGATCGGACCCCACCGCCCGCAAGATTACGATATCTTTGCAATCACAAGGCAGCCATTCCAAGGCGTGAGAACTGTCAGCTATAATGAGAAATAATTACTTGAACCTGGGAGGTGCCGTTATGACGGAAGCCAGAGATATGATTCTCGCGGGTGAAAAGACCTGTCTCGGTCCGAGACGCAAGGATCTCCTGCAGACCTACCTGCGGTGGATCAACGACCCCCAGGTAAACTGTTACCTGACAATGTGGGGGGCGGCCATGAGTATGGAAGACGAGGAAAACTGGTACGAAGGGATGACCGGCTCCCCCGAGCACAGGTTGCTCACGGTATACGACCGGGAAAACTTCAAGCCGATCGGAAACACGGGACTGCATCACATAGACTTCCGGCACGGCACCGCGGAATTCGGAATTGTGATCGGGGAGCGCGAGTACTGGGGGCGGGGATTTGGCACCGAGGCCACCCGGCTCATGCTTGACTACGGCTTCACGGGCCTTGGCCTGCACTGCATAAGGCTACGGGTGTTTTCGTCCAATGAACGGGCCATCCGCTGCTACGAGAACGTGGGATTCCGGCGGGCCGGGCGGCTGCGGGAAGCCGAGCGACGGGGAAATCACCGGTTTGATCATATACTGATGGATATGCTGCATCACGAGTTCGAAAGCCCCATGCTGCATGAGCTGCTGGCAGACGAAGGCATAATCGAGGCATGAAGTGAGCTGGAAGTTGGCCCAGATCCGGGCTCACACCATGAACGTGGGCCCGGGCACCTGCTTCCCGCCGGCACCCCTTTCTCTCCAGAGGGAGCGCACCGGACGGACTCCATCACGGGCGCGCAAACCGCAGTCAGCATCCAGTGAGTTCCCGCCTGCAGAGCATACTCGCCTCGAGACGCCCGCAGGTTGCAAACACGACCCGAAGACGGGGACACCGGTGGGCCCAGTTACTCCCGGGGGCTTCATTGTCCGGGGCGCATTCTGCCTGAGTTCCACGTGCCTGCCCCCGCTCTTCGTG
>PWGR01000035.1 GCA_003554565.1 Clostridia bacterium | reverse complement strand
GTCCAGTTTCCTGAGCATCCCGCGAACCGCCGCGACGTGTCCGTGGCTTTTACTCCGGAGGATCTCAAATCCCTCCTCTGCGGGCACGAAGGGGGTTCCTTTCAGGGCGGCTCCGATCAGTTCGATGATTTCGGGAGGCAGGTGGGAGACATTTGCCAGTGTTTGCTGTTTCACCTTCTTACCGACGCGATAGGAACGGCGCACCAGGTAAGTGGTGTAGGTCTTGTCCTTATATTTCCTTTTAATCCTGGCAAGATACATGCCTGAGTATTTTTTGACCATACTTAATCCTGGCACAAGTGCGTGGTAATGTCAACCATAGTTATCCACAGATTCTGTCTACATTCCAATCAGTAAGATGCCCTCGATCCCTTGCAGGGTGGGGCATCGTGGCGTTTTAGGCTCTGGAACTTCGGGTTAGCCGGACAGCGGCAACAGGCACCATCCATCTCCGGACCTCGGGTATCAGTCCGACTCTACCTGCTGCATAGCGATGCAGGTAGATCTGCATCATCTGCCTGCGGATCTGAGACAGGCAAAGCCGCACCTCTTCCGGTGTGCCTCCGGGAAGCGACCCATATCTCAACAGGAGTGCCGTCCGGGCAACGTCACCCACCGGATGCCCTGAAGTGGCATCCATCCAGTCAATTATCCACGCGCGTTCACCGGCGAGGAGTATGTTGCCGGGATGGAAATCTCCGTGGCAGAGACGGCTGCCATCCGGCAAACCACGTAACCGCTCCCGGATTTCCGCCGCATCCGAGAGGCTCAGCCAGGAAATGTGTTCGAGTCTCGTTGACAGCACCTCCCTCTGATGTCTCCCCATTACATTCCCCGGGCGCCGGTGCAGATCCCGGTGCAGGCGCGCGAGCTCGGAAATATGAGGAACCGTCATGCTGGGATCAGCTGCGATGGCCGAAAGCATAGCGCACCCGCGGACCTCCCGGAACACTGCTCCATAGCGTTCTTCCGTCTCGATTATCTTGAGGGGTTCCGGTGTCAGTATTCCCTGTTCAAAGGCAAACAGCGACGCGGCAAACTCACGCCTGACTGCTTCTTCTGCAGTACCCCGATCGTACAGATTTACGACCTTGCCGCAATCTATGCGGAAAACCTCGGTGGTCGCTCCCCGGTCGACAGGTGTCCACTCGTGTTGAGACATAACTCAGCCCCCACCCAAGGACAGCTAGCACTGACTCTTCTCAGTTAGATACTTCTCAAACCAGTCCATCACCCGGCACAGGTAGTCCCTTATGTGAGATTTCTCGCGCATACCGTGTCCTTCCCGCGGGTAAATGGCCAGCCGTACCGGCGCGCGACCCTGCAGCGCACGATACAGCTCCATAGCCTGTCCCACGTGACAGCACTGATCCTTGTCGCCGTGAATGATCAATGTCGGGGTATCCATCTGCCGGGCGTAGGTTATGGGTGAGTACCGCGCGAACCCCTCCTCTGCATACGGATCCGCGTCGTGAAACTGCTGTGCATAGTTGGGACGATCACTGGTGCCGTAGAAACTGACTACGTTGGAAATGCCCGCCGAGACCACCGCAGCACTGAACCTTTCGGATTGACTGATGCCCCAAGCAGCTATGTAACCGCCGTAGCTGCCTCCGCCTATACCGATCCGGTCCGGGTCAGCGACGCCGGATGCCACGCAGTGATCAATGCCGGCAATGATGTCGGTATAATCATCCTCACCGATACGGCCGATGTTGGCATCGGAGAACTCACGCCCCCAGCCGGCGCTGCCCCTCGGATTCGGCAGGAGCACGGCGAAGCCCCTCTGCGCCAGCAGCTGAGCCCAGGCATCCGGAGCAGCATAGAATCGGTGCGTGTGCAGCGAAGTCGGTCCCCCGTGCACGTGAACCACCAGGGGGCACCGCTCTTCGGGCGCAAAATTGACCGGCTTCACCAGCAGCCCCTGAATTCTGAGACCGTCATGAGCAGTCCAGCCCACCTCTTCGGTCTCACCCAAGCACCACTCGCGGGCCCTGGAGTTGATGGAGGTCAACGGTCGACAGGAGGGTTGTTCTCCGGCCAGATCCCACACCCAGATCTCCGCCGGCTCCCTCGCGCTTTCCCGCGGCATAACCAGCTGATGCTTCGTGTTCACAGTGAAGGTGGCTCGCCCCGGGGAGGCACACCCCCGGCGCCACAACCGCTCATAGGATCCACCCGTACCGTCAGCCTTTATCCTGGCGAGGGCCAATTTCCCTTCCTCGTAGCCGCTGGCAATGAGACATTCAGGAGCAGTCCATTCCATCCAGTTCACGCTAACCGGATTGCCAGTGGTGAGGTTCACTGGGCCGTTCGATCCACGTCTGTCCACCAGCAGCACATCACCGGTAACCAGCCCTGGATCGCTGCAGGTGCAGGCGAGAACTGCCACCCTTCTCGCGTCTGGTGACCATACCGGCCGTGCCAGCTGCAGGTCGGCGGGAGGGGGGTAGAGGGGCAAGATATCTGTCGCACCACATTCTTCGCAGTTGCAAACGTCAATCATTACGAGCCTCGCACCGTACCAGAAGCGCGGTTGTGGAGCATCCGAAACCAGGGCGACCACGCTGCGCCCGTCCGGCGCGAGATCATACTCCCATACGTGCATACCGGATGGTGTAACCGGGGCGGCCTCACCCAGGCGCAGATCGGCGAGCCACAATCTCACATACGGGTCGTTCTCCTCGAAGAACACCGGGTCGCCCGCCCCTTCGGGTTCCCGGTCCTTTACCAGAAGCAGTAGGTGCTGCCCGTCCGGCAGCCATCTGATGTCGGAGACATCTCCATCAATGCCGGACACAAGCTCGGCCTCACCCCCGGCGGACGGGAGGACATACGGCAGATGCACTCCCCGCGCGGGATCCCGGCGATCACTTGCAAACGCCAGGTCCCTGGGAAGCACTCCTGCATTTCCCCCGCCGCGCGACGCGGGCGACCATCGTGGCAGCCGGTGACTTCCACGCCTAGAGGTCAGTGGCATCTCATCCTCACCTTCCATGGAGACCGTCCAGATCTGCGCAGCTGGGTGAGCATCTGACTCTTTACCATATCGGGCCGCAATAAATGCCACGCACTCGCCGCCCGGGCTGACCTGGGCGTCGCTCAGTCTGTGCAGTTGGAATAGGGCTTCGATGTCGGAGGACCTCTCTTGTGAGCTCTTCATTTTCTCAATGCACCTCCATACTGGCTTTATCCGGCAGACCCTCGCATCACCGTCATCTGATGCGGCGGCAACCGGAGATCACCAGGCTAAGGACTTCTCATGTGCGATACACCCAGCTGGAAGCACCGGAAGCGTCGCAGTCCTGTCCACAAACTGCATACCCACTGTCAGACAGTTTCGGCCCAGCCTCCCCACTTCCTGCCACCGCTGCCGCGGGGAGCTGGCTGCAGGAATGGGAGCAATTCTCCAGAGACCT
>PWGR01000178.1 GCA_003554565.1 Clostridia bacterium | reverse complement strand
CACGGGATACGCTTCTGCAGATCGAGAGGATGAACTTCTTGGCATTTGTCGGAATACTTCAACATTATGTTTATTGTCCAGAAGCCTATCCTGTATGTTGCAAAGAAAACAGTACATATAACGAACGAATAGAGCAGATCTGGAGGCGAATAACATGACCCGCTACAGGGATCCAAGGATCGAGGGAGAGACAAAATCCATTGTGTATTTCGAAGAAGAAGGTAGTATAAACATGGAAAGTACTTTGAGGGTTGTGGAGAAACGGTGGGAGGAAGATCCTGAATTACCTATTACACTCTTTGCTTTTGGGGCACAGAGCGCCTTAACGCTCAGAAAACGCCTAGGACATTCCTGCAGAATTATTGCTGTATCATATCCTCACGGGCGCCCTCTCAGCGGCAGTGACGACGAAACGATATACCCGGAAACATCCCGGGACAAAGTGGTTGCACAGCTGGCGGAAGCACGCGTGCCATTAGTTAAGGGAGTGGGAGCTTTTGACGATATCCTGCTTCCTCATGCAGCGAGCGTTAAACACCATGTAATAGAGGAAACTCTGAATTTGCTGTCCGGAGGACTGAAACTGGCTGCAAGTGCGATACTAATGGCTTGCTCATCTGGCCATATCGATCAGGGGGAAGAAGTAATTTCCTTTTCTTCTGATACTGCAATTGTGGGAGTTGCATCTCTCCATGAATTTATGTTTCACCCTGGGTACGGCCTTGAAATAAGAGAACTCCTGTGCAAGCCAAGAGCCCTGACTGTGATGAGACCGAGAGAAGAATGGAAAGAGCAACTGGAGGAATAGCATGCGGGTGGCAAGAGTTTCACAGGATGATGCGAGAACCTCAGACGAGAGAGAAGCGAGCCCTAGTGCTAAAGGCCTCGTTTCTCTCTCGTCTCCATTCGAGAGTCTTGGTTCTTTCGTAAATTAACGCCTGGAATGACTCCAGGAAGCGCAAGTTCTCCTCATTGCCGCCAGCACATAAGTACCAATCAAAATGCTTATCCCACAGTTTGGCATCACTTTCTCTAATATCGGAGGGCAAATCGCCAGACCTATAATATTTTATGACTTCATCAGCTGTATATCGAAAATTGTATCGTCTGTGCAGTCTCAACAAAGCGCGCCTTGAGTGTTTGGGTTGGCGATAAACCTTGACAATATCAGGATACTGTTCCTGAAGCTCATCTAACCTCCCCATCTACATCCACCCCTCTCGTTTGCGATTTGGCCGTTTCTATCATAGTATGGCCGATAATTACATCGTGCCACACTTGTAAATTATGCACTCACGGTCAAAAATTCGTGATTATCCATATATCATGATGTCATGATGCATACCTTCATGCAATTCTAGTCGAACCCCAATCTCTCTTGCTCACTCTTCCCTCCTATTTTCTTCTACACTTGCTTATGGTTTCTCATGTGTAGTTCCACAATCACTGCAAATCCTCCTGCTCCAAATCTGATGTGTCTTCGCGATTCTATCCTAGCTGGGCGCAATCATGCGTTAGCTAGGGTCTCCATTCTGCCTTCCTTTATGATATAGATTAACATGCTGATCCGTCGAACAACGTTACAGCGTTCGAACCTTTTGCACACACCATACCCTCCATGCCTGCGAACCAATCTGGGCGCGAGAATACGTTTTCGGATACCCACCCGCATCCCAACGCCCCTCAGATATGTCTGGGGTTTCAGGGAAAAGACGCCGAGCTAGCGTGGCATCTGTCTGCTGTACGTCTCTTTGCTGCGCATACCATCGCGAGCCCTTTGCGCCTGTTTTGCCTCGTTTTCAGAAACTTACAGCATACACAGCCGAAATTGAAAGACAGTAGAGACGGAAAGGAGTGATCGATCACATGCATCATTATCAACACCGGTATGGGCAGCACCACCAACAGTACCACCGGCCGGTAGGTGATATGAGTCTCGCCCAGCATGAGACGATGGAGCTGCACGAGCTGCTGAACTTCAAGACTGCTTGCGCTCAGAAGATCCAGATGATGAAAAATGACGTGTCGGACCAGCAGCTGAGAAACCTCATCGATCACGATCTCCAACAGACCCAAAGGCACATTGGTGAGCTGCAGAGCCTTTTGTCCCGTGCCACAGGGGGGGTGCCCAGAGGATGACACATCGCATGAGCAACCGCGACGAGATAGTCGCCCAGGATCTCCTCATGGGATCCAAGACGGCCGTGCGCAACTACGCCAACGCCCTCACCGAGACCACTTCAGCCGAAGTCAGGGATACTCTCAAGCGGCAGCTGAATGAGGCCATCACCTTTCACGATCAGATGACCCGTTACGCGGTAAATCGCGGTATGTACAGCCCGCACAACGTGCAGCAGCAGATCCAGCACGACATGACCCAGGCACAGCAGGTCACCGGCAGGGGCTACTGAACTCACCCGGACGGGTCCGGGCTCACCGCCCGGGCCCCACCGGCACTCTAGAGAAAGCATGAGCAGGGAAAGCGGGGTTTGATCCCTGCAGACACCTCAGCAGAAAAACAACTCATCCCTACACATACTGCAGAAGATCCAACATATCTGGGCCAGCATCCGGAAGTGGACGATTTGCCCGGCGGAGCTGAAGTAATTTCCGGTTCTGTCCGATATATATCCCGGAAGGGGATTTATCATCCGCGGAATGTCGCGGCCTGCATCTGCGACTGACCGCGCTGCGAGTGCCTGTAGGAAAACCGGTAGCGTAAAATAGATGTGCCCAGATCATTGATTTTACACAAAAGAGCAATACCCCCACCTGGCGGTGATCCCCCACCCGGGATCGCCGCCTCTACCTGCATTGAACACACTTGTCACGTTCGTGCCGGGACAGCGGCACGATCCCGGGGTGTCTGGTTTAAAGGTTATTTCCTGCGCAAAAAGGGAGTGAAAGTGCCAACCATTGCATCGTGACAATCAGGATGCTGTGTACTTTTACGTTGCCATTCTATGCAGAACGGGGCTGCCGAAAAGAAATAAAGCTACACAAGTCCTCCAATCAGAATCAGCACACCGGACACCACACGGACGATGGGACAGAGCTTGAAGGCCAGTTCATTGACCCCGAAACCCGTCAGGAACGCGACAAACGCCAGGGCAAATAGGCCAACAGCAGAAACGACGAACACAGATGCTGAGACAGCAGCGGCAGGGTCAATGAATGCGACCACGCCCACAAGAACCCCAATGATGACCAATGCTACTCCATCAGCTATCCATGCCATCGTTACGATGCGCCTGGCGTCGGAACTGATGTTACCAAACCGTCCAACAATCGAACGAGTTGGAGCGAGATGCACGATGCCCCACACTATGGCCAGTGCGGCCCCCACGTACAGCATGATGTAGTTCATTATGTGACCTCCTCTAGCCGCGTCAACCGCTATGCTATATGATAGATTGATTTTCACTCCCCTTTGCCGCGGGGATCGCAGTCAACAGCT
>PWGR01000192.1 GCA_003554565.1 Clostridia bacterium | reverse complement strand
TTGATTCGGTAACTCGGTTCTTTCGCCCAGCACTTATGCCGAGTATCATAATTATTGGAGCCTCCTCGTGATTATTGAGTATCACGAAAGGGTGAGATGTGCTGCGTTTCGGTGACACTCCCACTTACACTATACATCCCAGTGATTCTTCGGGGGTAGAACTGCGTCAATAGGGGTGAATTGTGTATACTCACAATCCACCCCACTGGCCATGGCGGGGTTCCTCGACTGCGAACCCAGTATCTGCCTTTCATTCTGTCATTCCTCGAGCATCTCTCTGAGTGAACTCAGCAGGTCTTGCATGGTGTCGATTTGCTCTTCGATCTCCCCCTGCACCTGTTCTTCCGGTTTACTAGCCCCGGATTCCTTGAGCTCTTCGAGATTATCTCCCGCCGTGTCCAGAGTCAGGTCCAGCTTCTCGACAACCTCATTGAATGAAATCGCTCCCATCGACTTGATGGGTTGGTCGCTTGCTTCAGCCTGATCACGGATTTCCTGCAGCTGTTTTTCAATATCCTGCAGTTGTGTGCTGAACTTCTCCAAGCATTCCTCCGTGCCCAATGTCCCGCCCTCCCTTCTCCCCGCACATTCCCTACGGCAGGGCCGCGCGGAAGTGGGTCAGATTTTTCTGGTTCGGCCAACACTTCCTTCTCTCAGTCATCGAGCCCCTGTGACCGGCCATAGATACCACCGGTCATCATCTGCGACCGCACCTGCTAATAAGCTTTTCTACTCATAAAACCCATATCCTGCACCATATATGCGATAACCCGCATTTCGCACGTCGGAATTTGCGATTCAATAATAAAACGGTCAAGTTCATCCAGGTAGGCCTTCTGCTCCTCCATCATGCGGGCAGCCTTATCTTTGCGCCGTGCGATCCGCCGCCGGAGCTTTCGGTCCGGGTGACCTCCATGCGATACCATACGTCGGACTCGAACACATGGCCAAGGAAGCACTGACCCTAATCGGTGTCGGTGACTCTGGCGACGTCACCAGCAGTAAAAGGGCGCTTTCTAAAGGCGACATTTTGTTTGGGAAATTGCGCCCCTATTTCCGAAAGGTAATGCTTGCCAAGTTCTCCGGAATCTGCTCGACGGATATATGGGTGATAAGGGCAAGGCCCGGTACGCACCAAAGATCTCTCTATTACCATTATCACCGCTTCATCGATTTCGCCACAAGGTCATCGACCGGGGCCAAGATGCCTCGCGTTACCTGGGAGTTCTTGCAAGATATGTTGTGGGATATTTCACATCAAATGGGACAACCTCTGCAGTCTGCCCGCACCTCTGAACGCCAGATATCCCACTGTCAGACAATCAGCGACAAGACAGGATCAGCACACAGGTACCGGGGACAACGACAGCCGGGCCTGCGGCAGCACCCGATGCATCAACCGGAGCGGGCGCTGACCCTGACCATGGCTGAGGCGGTGAGCGGACAGAGCCCGGCGAACTCCCCCGACGCCGACACACCCGGGGGCACCTGGTCCCTGCTCACAGTCCGGAAACCGTACCGCGCAAAGAATCCCTCCGCTTTTTCGGTGAGGATGTAGATGTCTTTCTTATAGTCTGACTCGGCCACTGCGAGTGTCTTTGTGACGATCTCTGAACCGAGGCCCTTTCCCCTCTCTCCCTCCCTGACTGCCACCGATCGGAGGAGGACCCCGTCACAGTACGGCTCAAGGGCCGCTGTTCCGGTTAGGATCCTCCCGGACCAGAAGCCAAACAGCCTCGTCCCCGCACCCGGCAGATCTTCTGTGGGCAGGCCGGCATCCCGTATGAAAGCGACACACCGCCGGTATGCGGGATTGTCGCAATCGGAAGATAGCTCCTTCATGGTCAGATCCACCGGTTCCCTCCTCCCCGCCAGCCACAGGCCCTGGATCTCCTCGACGGGCTCGGGGCTTGTGGTACAATGATTCATATGAACGATACTGCTTTCCCAAGCGGTGGCGAGTCACCCACATTATACGCAAGATTTCAATCACCCGTCAGCCGATGACCGCACCGTTTGCGAAAGAGTAGGCGGCCCGGCCGCATCACCGGGGCGGGGCGGGCCAGAATACTGACAGGAAAGGAGTTGCGTGCATATGTGCCAGATCACCATTTACCGTGGCACCGAGTCGGAGGACGCCAAGCTCATGGACGACGTCTCGCAGTATGAGATCGACCTGAGTGGGCGAAAGATTCGCGCGCAGAAGATGATGGGAGAGGAAATGGTGTTCACCATCGAAAATAACGTGCGCTGGAACTCCCGGAAGGACACACTGATCATCTGAAGAGCATTATTTTTTGGATACGTCACCTGCCGCCCCCGCGGTAACTGACAGGGCAGGAAGCGGCAGGTTTTTTCTGGTATCCCGTGCGAAAGGCTGATAGTATTAGAGAAAATCACCGGGAGGTGAGATATTGTGTCTGAAGTAAAGATCAAGTCTGTGCGGGTAGACAAACCCGAGGAGATGAACATGATCCTCGGGCAATCTCACTTCATCAAGACGGTTGAGGACCTGTACGAGGCTGCGGCCAACGCCGGTGGGGGCATCAGGTTCGGGCTGGCCTTCTGCGAGGCCTCGGGTCCCCGACTCATCCGCTGCGATGGAAACGATGAGAAACTCATAGAACTGGCGAAAAAGAACGCGGAGAACGTGGCGGCGGGTCACTGCTTCATCCTGTTCATGGAAGATGGATTTCCAATCAATATAATGAACAACATAAAATCTGTTCCGGAGGTCTGCGCCATCTTCTGCGCCACGGCCAACCCGGTCGAGGTCATCATCGGTGAGACCGAACAGGGACGCGCGGTACTGGGCGTGGTGGACGGCTACCCGCCCGCAGGCACAGAAGACGAGGAAGATGTCCGGGAGAGGAAACAGCTGTTGCGCACCATAGGATACAAGACCTGACTTCACCGGGGCACCGTGCGGTGCCCCATCAAATCAACCGCTCAATCCAGCTGTCCATCACCTGCACCAGGTCGCTGCGGTAGAGCATGGTGGGAATCCTCCCCAGGCGGCGCTCCACTTCCACCCAGTCGGAGCCAACCAGGGCGCAGGCCAGTGTTGCCCGCTCGCAGACGTCCTGCTGCCCCACCTCCGCAGCGCTGAAATTGAGATCGTGGATGTCCTTGACTATCCGGCGCATACGCGAACGCTTCTCTTTCAGGGACCGGCAGCCGAACAGATGAAGCTTTACGACCACCATTCCCGCTCGCGGTGATCCCGGCGAACTGCCATACTGCAACGTCGTCGACCTCCCTCACCGACACAGCAATTCGGGACAGCTGGCGGCGTCCATCACCTCAGTCAAGTCTCGAGAACTCGGCGGTAAAATGCCGCAGTACCGGCGCCTCGCGCACCAGCTCCAGCCCCCGCACATCACTCCTTCTCTCGTACACCGCGGACACGGTTCCGGCGACCCTGTCCATGTGTCGGTCGGTGTACACACGGCGGGGTACCGCCAGCCG
>PWGR01000065.1 GCA_003554565.1 Clostridia bacterium | reverse complement strand
GATCTGATGTGCGTCGGATGTGGGCGGTGTGTCGAGCGGTGCCCCGTGGGCATTCATATGCTCAGAGTACTAGAAGATCTGGAAGAGGTGCTCTGAATGAACGAGAACCCGTTGATGCCGCAGGTGGCCGAGATCATCGAGATCGTACCGGAGACCGAAGATGGTGATGTGAAAACGTTCGTCGTGGAAAACGAAGGTGGTTTCGCTTACCGGCCGGGCCAGTGCGCCATGCTGTCGGTTCTCGGGGTGGGGGAGTGCATGATCTCCATCAGCTCGAACCACATCGAGGGCGCTCCCCTGGAGTTCAGCGTGCAGCGGGTGGGTCGGGTCACCGACGCCCTGCACGACCTGGAAGTCGGTCACCGCGTAGGGGTCAGAGGTCCGTATGGAAACGCCTTTCCGCTGGATGACTGGAAGGGCAAGAATCTCCTGTTCATAGGGGGTGGCATCGGCCTGGCTCCCCTGCGCCCGGTGATCAACCGCTGCCTGCAGCGGCGCGACGACTTTGGGGAGATGCAGCTGATCTATGGCGCTCGCTCTCCGGGGAACCTCTGCTTCAAGCGCGAGCTGTACGACAACTGGGCTGAGGACCCGGATATCGATGTTGCACTGACGGTGGACGAGGGCGATGATGACTGGGACGGAGCCGTGGCGCTGGTACCGCACTACCTGGAGGAACTGGCCCCGGCCAGCGAGGACACTGTAGCCATCACCTGCGGTCCGCCGATCATGATTAGGTTCACCATCGAGGCGCTGAAGCGGCTCGGTTTCGCGGACGATGACATAGTGACCACCCTGGAGTTGAAGATGCAGTGCGGCGTGGGCAAGTGCGGACGCTGCAATATCGGCAGCAAGTACGTCTGCGTCGACGGGCCGGTCT
Organism: Clostridia bacterium; assembly: GCA_003554565.1. GTDB lineage: Bacteria > Bacillota > Sulfobacillia > SLMV01 > SLMV01 > PWGR01. The sequence continues at coordinate 2,594 of PWGR01000065.1, read as the reverse complement.
TTACGTACGAACAACTGAAGAGCGTACCTCAGGAGTACTGAGTGGGGGTGGAGACAGTGCAGGAGGAGGCAAAGACGGTGGACGAGCAAAACGAGGCGGAAAGCACGGTTTCCGTATACGTGATGGGCAAGAAATACGAGGTCCCCGAAGGCCTGACGATTATGAAGGCCATGGAATACGCGGGCTACCGTCTGGTCCGGGGTGCCGGGTGCCGCGGGGGCTTCTGCGGCGCTTGCGGTACGGTTTACCGCATGGAGGACGACTACCGGCTGCAGGTCGGACTGTCGTGTCAGACGGTGGCCGAAGACGGGATGTATCTGACGCAGATCCCGTTTTTCCCCGCCAACCGGGCGAAACACGATCTGGAATCACTGGATCCCGATCTCGCATCGCTGATGCGCCTCTATCCGGAGCTGAGCCGGTGCGTTGGATGCAATACCTGTACCAGGGCCTGCCCACAGGACCTCGAGGTCATGGACTTCATGGCGGCGGCTATGCGGGGCGATATTGCCAAGGTCGCGGACATGTCTTTTGACTGCATCATGTGTGGACTGTGCGCCTCCCGGTGCCCGTCTGAGCTGGTGCAGTACCAGATAGCCATACTGTGCCGCCGGCTCTATGCCCGGTATCTTGCCCCGGAGACGGAGCACCTCCGGGTGCGGATTGAGGAGCTGGAGGCGGGACGACTGGAAGAAGAAATCGATGAGCTGATGTCCCTCGACGAGGACGGGCTGCGAGAGCGGTATAATGCCCGGGACATTGAAGAATAGGGAGGATGAGAGCGCAGTGTACACCGATGAGATGCGCGCATCCATTGAGAAGGTAAATGAGACCCGGAAGAAGCGGCTGGAGGAAAAGCCCCCGCCGCTGGAGCCGGACGAGAAACAGAAGCTCCTGGAGGATTACCATCCCGACTACCGGGAGGATAAGCAGCGGCCGGTGCGGGTCGGGCCCAACGCCGGTGACCGTATGCCCGTGGAGCTGGCGACCTGCCTGGAGGGGCGGACCCGGCTCGACCCGGATGAGGTAAGCCTGAATGAACCCGACTATGATGTCGATGTTCTGATCATCGGCGGCGGGGGAGCCGGGGTGGCGGCGGCACTGACTGCCCACCTGCAGGGAGCCGACGTGCTGTTGGTGACCAAGCTGCGGCTGGGTGATGCCAACACCATGATGGCGCAGGGCGGAATACAGGCCTCTACCAAGCCCGGTGATTCACCGGCCACCCACTTCCTCGATGTGCTTGGGGGAGGTGGATTTACCAACGAGCAGGAGCTGGTCAAGGTCCTGACGTCAGATGCACCTGATGTCATGAACTGGCTGGGGGAACTCGGGGGCATGTTCTCCAAAGAGTCCGACGGGACCATGCAGACCATCCACGGTGGCGGCACTTCGCGCAAGCGCATGCATTTTGCCCGCGACTACACCGGGGCAGAGATCATGCGCACGCTGCGGGACGAACTGCTGAATTACCCCGTCCCGGTGGTGGAGTTCTGCCCGGCGGTCGAACTGGTTCTTGATGAAGAGGGCAAGTGCGCCGGTGCGGTGCTTCAGAATATGGAGACGGAAGAGGTGCTGGTTGCGCGGGCCAAAACGACCATCGGGGCCACCGGCGGGTTCGGGCGACTGCACGTGTCAGACTTTCCGACCAGCAATCACTATGGAGCCACAGCCGACGGTCTGGTAATGGCATACCGTGCGGGCTGCAAGCTGGCGTTTATGGATTCCACGCAGTTTCACCCCACGGGGGTGGCTTATCCCGAGCAGATGGTGGGGCAGTTGGTGACGGAGAAGGTGCGGGGGATTGGAGCACAGCTGGTAAACGCTGAGGGAGAGCAATTTGTATACTCCCTGGAGACCAGAGATGCGGCGTCCTCGGCCATCATCCGCGAATGCACCACCGCCGGTGGCGGGTTCACCACCTTCACCGGCCAGCCCGGGGTCTGGTTGGACTCTCCAATGATCGAGGAGATTCACGGACCCGGTACAGTGAAGTCAGAGCTGCCCGCAATGCACCGTCAGTACGAGAGGTTCGGGATTGACATGGCGAAGGATCCGATTCTGATCTACCCAACCCTTCACTATCAGAATGGCGGGATCGAAATTGACGAAAACGGCGAGAGCCGGCAGCTGCCCAACTTCTTCGCAGCGGGCGAGGCGGCCGGTGGTATTCACGGACGCAATCGCCTCATGGGCAACAGCCTCCTGGATATTCTCGTCTTCGGTCGCCGCGCCGGCGCCGAGGCGGCAAGCCGGAGAGATGAGGTTTCTGTGGGCCGGCCTCATCTCGGCCACGCGCGCCGGTACAATGAGGAGGTGAGTGAAGCAGGACTAAAAGACGCTGTCTCTCCCATGCTGCTGCCTGACTACCTGTATGGGAAGGCGCGTTGAGCGAAAACGACTTAGGCGTATGTTGTGTGGGCTTGAGGGCCGCCCGTCCGTGGCGGCCCTCTACTAATGGTAGTACTCCGGCATGATTGAAGACACGTTACTCTGGTCGTCCTTGCCGTTCTTCGATTAGGCCGATAATCTCTTCAATTACAGTGGTGAAGGCATTGAACATGCATCCGGCAAGTAGCACGCGTACGTGTGGG
>PWGR01000177.1 GCA_003554565.1 Clostridia bacterium | reverse complement strand
CTCTTCCGGCTCTTCCGGCTCCTCCGGTTCGCCGTTATCCGCCTCCTGCACGCATCCCACCGCCACCAGCATTCCCAGGATCAACACCAGTGCAAGTATTCCGAGTCCTCTTCGACCGAAACTGTGCTTCATCATTCCTGTACCCCTCCTCTGTGGGAGTCTCTATCTACACCAACAATGCGGGACCGTCCGATATGACTGATTCTGCCCATTCTCTCCTCCGCCGCCATCGGGAAAGAATCACCCGTTTCTCCCACTCCTTCTACGTCAGCGCTCACCTCGCAGTCGGGGGTCTAAAATGTCCCGCAACCCATCTCCGAAGAGATTGATCGCCAACACGGAAAACATAATGGCGATGCCCGGGTAGGTCGTCAGCCACGGCGCCTCGCGCATGTAGTCGCGACCGGAGGACAGCATCATTCCCCATTCGGGTGTGGGCGGCTGTGCTCCCAGCCCCAGGAAGCTCAAAGTCGCCGCCTGGAGAATCGTGCCCCCCACCTGCAGCGTCGACAGCACTATGAGCGGGGCTGCAATGTTCGGCAGAAGGTGCCTGATCATGATCCGCCAGTTCGATGCCCCCGACGCGGTGGACGACAATACGTATTCGTTCTCCCTCACCGACAGTGTCTGACCTCGTGCAACTCTGCCAAAACGCGGAATGCTCGATATCGCCAGCGCCAGCAGGGCGTTGAACAGCGACGGACCGAGCACGGTCAGAATGACCAGGGCAAGTAAAATGCCCGGGAACGACAGCAGGATGTCAAATCCTCGCGAGATGATCAGGTCCACTTTGCCTCCGTACCATCCCGCAATTAGCCCGATCACAGTTCCGCTGCCCGCTCCGATGACCACCACCAGAATCCCGACCGTCAGTGATATCCTCGTCCCGAAGATCAGCCTGCTGAGTATGTCTCTCCCGTACTGATCAGTGCCGAGCCAGTGTTCTGCACTGGGCGGCTGGAATGAGGCGCGGATATTCTGCTGTATGGGATCGTGCGGGGCAAACTGGGGAGCAAACGCGGCAACGATGACCACGACCAGCAGCATGGCAAATCCCACCATCGCCGAGGTGCTCTTTTTGTACCGCCGCAGGTTCTTCATGAACTCCGAACGGCCCTTATTTCCGCTATTGCGATCGAGCTGATGCCCGTTTTCCATCCGGTTCAGCACCTCCCATCCCGTCTCGATGATTCCGGATCATGCAGCGCGTACCGCCGGAGACATCAATCCCATATATCCTGCGGCAGCGTGCTCAGCCGCTCGTGCCCCGTCTCAGTGATGACGACGGTGTCTTCTATGCAGGTCGCCTGCTCGCCGGGAAGTATGATCATGGGTTCGATGGCGAAGGCCATGCCCGGCTGCAAGGTCACCTCGGTGTTTTCGTTGAAGGAGGGCCACTCGTGCACAAACAGTCCGATGCCATGTCCAGCCATCCTGGTGAACTCGGCGAACTCGCTGCCCTCCACTTCCGCCAGACCCTGCCGGCTGGCCTCGGCGATGGTGACGCCCGGCCGCAGGGCAGCCAGGGTGGTCCGCTGCACCGCCAGATTGGCCTCCAGCTGCGCCAGATCCCTACCCCTGGGAGCCTTCGGCGTCAGGGTTCTGGTGACGTCCGAGTAGTAGCCAAAGGACGCAGCGAAAAACTTGCCGGCCCCGAGATCGAGACGCACCATGTCGTCATCCGCCGGTACTATGTCACCGGGGTAACGGCGCAGGTGCCCCGACCGCACTCCCGAGCCGATCAGTATCTCATAACCGGGCGACATGGCGTTTTTGCGCATCACCTGTTCGGCGGCCGAAGCTGCCAGACATTCCGGTTGGCCGGCCTTTATGGCCTCGACGGCCCGGGTCATGGCTTCGTTGGTAACTTCTGTGGCATCACGCATGTGCTCGATCTCTTCCGGCTCCTTGATGAGCCGCACCTCCGACAGCAGCTGCGAAGCGGGCACCAGCTCGCAGTCGGTCAGGGCCGACTGCAGCGCCAGGAAGGCCTCCGCATTCAGATGCCGCTCCTCGAACCCAACCCGCACCCCGGAACTGTCACCCAGCCCGGCGAGCTGTTCGGCGATGAACTCATCAGCTGCTCCCTCTTCTGCGCCCACGGTATCCGCGTCGGTCAGCGCTCCCATTTCCGCCGCCTCCATGGCCCTGGTCATCAGCAGCGGGGTGTCACCCTCGTCTGCAGAGATAATCAGACCCGGGGGGCGACTGGGGCACGCCCCAGTGAAATAGAACACTGAGGGCATGTCCATTACCAAAATCGCGTCCAGCTCTCTGTCCCGCAGTATGCTGCGCATCTTGCTCCAGCGTTTCTTGTAATCCGGCACCGCTGTCACCTCTCATCTTTCATCCGATTGTCGTCCCGAAAGATACCCGACACTCACCCGACCAGCTCGCCTCTCTCCGCCACGATCTTACCCCGCTTGATCACGTACAGGCGGGTCGCCACGTCGCGGATCGCCGCAGCCGGCGAATCGGCATCGAGCACCACCAGGTCGGCCTGCTTGCCCTCCGCCAGGCCCAGAATGTCTCCGAGCTCCATGGCCTCCGCGGCGGCCGAGGTGAACGTGGTGTAAAGCCTCTCCAGTGGGCCGGGGCGGTTGATGCCATTTATCCGGGCGAGAAACTGCGCTATGCCCAGCACATCCGCGTTGCCCAGACCGGTGAATATGTCGCGGATGTTGTCCGTGCCGATGACCACCTGCACCCCATGATCCATCAGATCACTGATGGGAGTGTGCTTGTTCCCGGGACAGCAGGCGATCACGTCGGCCTCCGCCGCCCGCTGCATGGACCTCTCGCGCAGGTTGGGGGCGAGAAACGGCAGGGAGGTCAGATGGCTCACGATGACCTTACCACCCAGATCCCGCTCCTCCGTCAGTCGTGCCACGTAGGGGAGGTTGTATCCGGCTCCGTTGTCTATGTTGTCCAGGTGAATGTCCAGCCCCACCCCGAATTCATCCGCCAGGGCGAAGACGTCGTCGATCTGATCCCGCACGTCGGAAGGCCAGTTGGGATTCATGTTGCCCCCGACGTAGTCCAGTCCCATCTCCAGTCCCTTCCGCACGTAGGGGCGGCAGTCCATCTCCAGCTCGTTGTCCGTCCACCCCTCCTGCGGGAATGAGACCGTCTGCACATCGATGATCGATGCGCAGTCCTTCATAGCCGCCAGGACCCCCTCGGCGGTGGCCATATCCACGATGGGATCCAACTCCACCTGCGTGCGCAGGGTGGTGGTTCCCCGGGCCACGGCCATCTGGAAAAGCCTCTTCGCCCGATCGCGCACGTCCTCCGCCGTGAAGGTATCCTTCAGTTCGCGGGCAATGCGGACGCGATCGGTGTAGTAGCCATCTCTTTTGTAATCTTCCGGAACCCGGTCCTCGCTGAGAGCCTTATCCGCGTGCACGTGGGTGTCGATGAACCCCATGGACACCAACTTTCCGCTCGCATCGATGGTCCGTTCCGCCTCGCCCTCTATGTT
>PWGR01000122.1 GCA_003554565.1 Clostridia bacterium | reverse complement strand
TGGTCACACAATACCCTCTGCTGGGCCCGTCTGTCACCGTCCACCTGTTCCCACCTCTCCCGCGTTTCGGGGTGGAGCATCCGCGGGTCCCGCATGAATGCTTCGAACAACCGACGAAGGATCATTCTGCCCTTTGACACCTGCCGGAGCACCCGCGGGTGATAGTATACGTTATGCTTAAGCCAGCTCCTTAAATTCTGAAAGGACTTGCGCATCGCGGGCGAGACCCCAACGAGACGCCTGTCCATGCCCGTGACGTCATCTACGGTCTCGATGCCGTGACGTCGACCGCGGTTGCGTGTTGCTTCGATCACATCGATGCTGAACAGCTCAATCAGGTGACGCACCAGGCGGCGGGACCACAGTCGCTCTGTCACCAGTTTTCCGGCAGACTGCATCTTTTGCACCTCGTGCGTCGCCACCCCGGCGGCTTCATCCACGATGTCAATGCCTGAGTCAAGAAGGTCATCGCGGGCAATGAGCCCACCGGCGAGCGCGTCGTCAAGATCATGCGTGCAGTAGGCCAGCTCGTCTGCCACGTCAACGATTTGTGTCTCTATTCCCGGCTGTGTCCTGTGCTGGAATTCTGCCGATAGCCGGGGATCATCAAATTCGGTGCTGTGTCGGGCCAGGCCCTCGCGTGTCTCAAAGCAAAGATTCAATCCGGGGAAAGATGGATACCTGAGTTCGAGTTCATCCACGATGCGCAGGCTCTGCAGGTTGTGCTCGAAACCATGTTTCCCGCCCATGAGCTCGTTCAACGCCTCCTCACCGGCATGACCGAACGGTGGGTGTCCCAGGTCGTGAGCGTAAGCCACGGCCTCCACGAGATCTTCATTGGCACGGAGTGCCCGGGCCAGGGTGCGGGCATGCTGCATGACTTCAATGCTGTGCGTCAGTCGGGTACGATAGAAGTCTCCCTCGTGCACGACATAGACCTGGGTCTTGTATTGAAGCCTGCGGAACGCGGTGGAATAGATGATGCGATCGCGATCTCGCTGAAACGGGGACCGGTATCGATCATCGTCCAGCTCACGGTATTTCCGTCCGACAGTCTCCCGGGCGGCATACGGGGCCACCGGCGTATCGCCATCTCGTAACTGCCAATGGTCTGTCAATGAATTCACTCCTTACGAACACTACTGACGCTTCCATTCCGCTGCGGGGCAAGAGATTGGTGCCACTGTCGCCCTCCGCTGCGCAAGTGGGTCCCGTCGCGGTGCACTCATGCAGACTCTCCCAGGCTGCCGGTACACTCCCTATCAAGTACGCCCAGCCCTGCCTTGTTACCTCCTTTTCGATGCTCCGTCGAAATGAGCAGTCTCCCAGTACACAGAACCCGGGACCCTGAACCAGCAGCTGCACAAAAACCAACCACATCAGTCATTACAGTGTGCCGCAATGGTGCCGGCTCAACATGCTTCTTTTCGCCCCCGGCCAATTCCTCCCTGGGCAAGCAGACCAACAATGCATAAGGCCCTGCGCGACCGAGCACAATACGAAACGGAAGGTCTGCTTGCAAGGCTCTTCCTCCGGTTTCTCCTCTCCCATGAGACGGCCCCCATGTGGGGGCCGTCTCACACAATATTGCCGCCCGACCGCTCGCAAGGAGAGCCGCGCGCGAATGACCAGGAAAGGAAGATCTCATTGACGGATACCACACCCGGAGACGTACGTACCGATCTGGCCCTCGAGGCCGTGGAAGAAATCCAAACCACCACCGATGGGCTCCCCGAAGGAGTTCTATTTGAACAGTACCAGGCACATCCTGGCGTCCACGTTTCGGACGTACAGATAAGCAGCGCCGAGGCGGCCCAGCATATGCAGAAACCACCCGGCCGATACATAACGATTGAATCGCAGGGGCTCATCTCCCGCAACCTCACCCTGCAGGAGCACATCAGTGAGACCCTGAGAAGCAACCTCCTGGAGCTGCTGCCGGATCTGGGTCCCGATGACCCGGTGCTGGTGGTCGGTCTCGGAAATGCAAATGCCACACCAGACGCCCTGGGACCGAGAACCATTAACCTTGTTCTCGTCACCCGCCACCTGCGCGAGCACGTACCACAGGACCTGGCCGGAAAACTGCGACCTGTGGCAGCTCTTGCCCCGGGAGTGCTGGGCACCACGGGAATGGAGACAGAAGAAATCGTGCGAGGCGTACTCTCGCATGTCGATGTCAGTGCTATCATCGTCATCGATGCGCTCGCCGCCAGGGGAACCCGTCGTCTGTTTGGCACAATGCAGCTGACCGACAGCGGCATTCACCCGGGTGCCGGGATAAGCAACGACCGTCCCCCTATTGATGCCGAGGCCATGGGAGTTCCCGTCGTCGCCATTGGAATTCCTACCGTGGTGCACGCTGTGACCATCGCGGGAGAAGCCGTTTCGACCCTGACGCAGAAAACGGACGCGCCCTGGAGCGGGTATGATCCCCAGAAAATGAACCGGGCACTGCGCCCTCTGCTCGGCGACATGGTAGTTACCCTGAAGGAAGTCGATGTCACCGTTCGGGAAGCCGCACAGGTCGTAGCCCGGAGCATTAACGCAGCACTGCAGCCCGAGTGGGACGAAGAGGCCATTGACGAGATGATGGCCTAGCGAGATACGAAAGTGAGGCAAGGGCAGTGAACGTTGCACCCGTCTTCCTGCCCCCGCCTCTCAGTCACTCACCCTTACTGACGGGGAGGAGCATCCGTACTCTGTCCAGCCTGCTGCGCAGGATTACTGGACCCGCTCTGGGCCATCTGCTGCTCCGCAAGGGCAACCATGCGTCGGACCATCTGTCCACCTACGGCCCCGCAATCAGCAGACGGGATAGCGCCCCAGTAGCCTCCCTGGATCTGATTGGAGACACCAACTTCGTTGGCGACCTCATACTTGAACTGATCCAGAGCGTCGCGGGCCTGCTGCACCAGAATTCGATTTCCTCTCTGTCCGGCAGCCATGTTGTTCACCTCCTTTGCAGCATCTATTGTTCGCACGGTCTGTGCGCACTATGCTGGCATCTCTTTTCAGGTAGAATCGAAACCACTGCAAATTCACGCAAAATCCGGCAAAACCAATCTGATTGCATAGCAAGAGATAGGAATGCAAAATCTCCTAACGTCAACATCGAAGCTCATAAATGGTGCAAATAGTGAATTTTCTGCCCTAAAGATCCACATCTTCCACCGCCGGGAGCTGCGGCGGTCCTCCGACAGGAGGCTGAGGCTTCAGACCTGTCGTCCAACCACGAATGTCCCGCTCAATTCCGGCTGCGACCGGGCAGATCCCACCGGGCCAGCAGGATTCAAAACTGCCCAGCGGTGGTAAAGACGTCCACATGCAGGGACGCCATCGAAGCAGAACGGGCCGGCCGCAATCGTCTCCCATGACAGATACTGACAGAAATCTTAACTTTCTTGGCAAACACGGCACCGGCTAGGCAGGCCCAATCAACAGAGCGAATGACTGGAGGCGGGCAATCATTCCGCCGGTGTTAATACT
>PWGR01000128.1 GCA_003554565.1 Clostridia bacterium | reverse complement strand
CCGGGAATTGCTGACCGGGAGCGCGTCAGTGAGGTTGTCGACCTCGCCGGTGCATCCTGTACCTGCTGGAGCGAAGACGGCGGTGACTCGTTTGTCGTCCATACCGAAGCAGGGGAGAAGCAGCTGCAGATCTCTGAGGTTGTGGCTGATCGATGCGCATCCTGTACCCATCCGGAACCGGTACGGGCCGATGAGCACTTCGGTGGTGCCGCCAGGACCGCAGATGGGGAGGTCCGCTTTGCCGCACTGGATGAGTACGAGGACATGGATGAGGGGGAGCGGTACGAGTTCTGGAGCCGCCAGTTTGCCCGGTGCATCCGCTGCTACGCCTGCAGAAATGTGTGCCCGGCATGCAACTGCACCGAATGCGTCTTCGACGGTGACCTTCCCGATCGTCCGGACTGGCTGGGCAAAGCCAGCGACATCTCCGACAACCAGGTGTATCATATTACTCGTGCCTTCCACGTGGCCGGCCGCTGCATTGAATGCGGCGAGTGCGAGAGGGTCTGCCCGGTCAATATCCCGCTGCGGGCAATAATGCAGAAGACCGCGGCGGACATCGAGGAGCTGTTTGAACCGCATGAAGCGGGTCTGTGTCCGGATGAGACCCCACCGCTTCAGGCTTACAGCCTCGATGATCCCGAGGTAAAAGAGGAGGGCTCGACATGAAACTGCTGCGAACAGACGAGATGATGCATCTGCTGCAGCGACTGTCAGATGAGGGGAGGGTGTTCCTTCCCCGGTTAGAGGATGAGACCATATTGTTCAGGCGATGGGAGGGAGACTCCCCGTCACTGGACGCCCTCCGGGCCGGAAATACCGCGCTGCCGGCGAAGGATCTGCTGTTTCCCCAGACGGAGGAGGTGTTCCGCTTCGTCGCCAACGCCCAGAATCTTGCGATCATGTCCGGGGAACCGGATGATGCACCCCCGGTTATTTTCGGCATCCGGCCGTGCGACGCCGCCAGCATACAGATGCTGGATCGGGTGTTTCTGGATGAAGACTTTCCAGAGACGACATATGCCCGACGGCGGGACGGGGCGATTCTGGTGACGTGGGCCTGCACAGATGTCCAGGATACCTGCTTCTGCCCCACATTTGGGATAGACCCGGCCGGCCCGGTACAGACCGGGGACATTCACGTAACAGATCTGGATGACGAGCTCGTCCTCGAGGCGACCAGCGATCGGGGCGGCACCATCCTGGACGACCTGGCGGAGCATCTCACCGATGCTGATCAAGGGGCCCAGGATAAGGTGGACAGCCTGCGGGAGGCGGTGCGTGAGAGCGTAGTGTCTGCCCCTGCAGCAGACGACCTGGCAGAAACCCTGGCCGGTATGCATGAGGACCCAATATGGGAGGAGATGGCCTTCCGCTGCCTGGGTTGCGGGGCATGCACCTACCTTTGCCCCACCTGCCATTGCTACGATCTTGATGGTGAGACGCGGGGAACGGAGGGTGTGCGGTTCCGCTGCTGGGATTCCTGCATGTTTTCCGATTTCACCCGTATGGCCGGCGGGGAAAACCCGCGCCCGACCAAGCGCGAACGGGTGCGCAACCGCTTCCTGCACAAGCTGCAGTACTTTTCTGAAAAACACGGCGTATACGGATGTGTGGGATGCGGGCGATGCATCACGCACTGCCCCGCGTGTATTGATATCGCGGATTTCATCTACACGGTGAGGGGGGCGGATTGCGATGAGTGAGCACCTGATTCCCCAGAGGGCACGGATCGCTGAAATAATAGACGAAACACCGGACGTCAAGACATTTCGCGTGGAGTTTCCCTGGGATCCTCCCTTCGACTACATGCCGGGCCAGTGCGCGATGCTGAGCTTACCGGCCGTAGGGGAGGCCATGTTTTCCATCACCTCTTCGCCCACCCGGGAGCCTATGGAGTTCAGCATCAAGAAGATAGGGAGACTCACCGATGTGCTGCACCGGGTGGAGCCCGGTCAGGAGATCGGCATTCGAGGACCCTACGGGAATGGTTTCCCCGTTGACGCAATGAAGGGCAGCGATCTTCTGTTTATCGGGGGTGGAATAGGTCTTGCCCCCCTGCGTTCGCTGATCAACTACTGCTTCGATCACCGGGCTGACTACGGACACGGGCACATCATATACGGTGCCCGGAGCCCGGCTGATCTGGTATTCAAAGAGGAACTGTTTGAAAACTGGCCTGAGGTGGACAATGTGGACGTAGACGTCACAGTTGATGCCGCCGAAGGGCAAAAATGGGATGGACCGGTCGGCTTTGTACCTCCCTTCCTGGAGGAGCTGGATCCAGATCCGGCCGGCAAAATCGCGGTGACCTGCGGCCCACCCATCATGATCAAATTCGTGGTCCAGTCGCTGGAGAAGATGCAGTACCAGCCCGAGAACGTAATCACCACGCTGGAGAAGAGGATGAAATGCGGGGTGGGAAAGTGCGGCCGGTGCAATGTCGGGAGCCAGTACATCTGTATAGACGGCCCCGTGTTCAGCCTGGCTGAGCTGGAACGTCTCCCGGACGACTACTGATTGCTGCAGGTACATGCAGCACGCCCACGCCCGTGCGCGAGGATCGCCGGATGCGGCAGATGGCGGTCCTCGCGTGCTCTGTGCGCCATACATATTGGTTCGGTGGCCTGATCCCCCGGATCGCTGATGATGACCGTTACATGTATCTGCCTATATGATGTAGACTTGATAGATGAACGGGTGTTGATGTGCTGAGAGTCGTTAATCGTTCTGTGCAGGATCCACACTCTGTACCGCGGGGAGGGAGCAGGGTTGAGGGTTAAAATTACCGTGCACGGGCACGTGAAGTCGCTGCTGTCATCGGACCAGAGTGAGTACGAATTTGAAATTTGCCAACCAACGGACGTGTCGGAACTGATTGAAAAAAGACTGGAGATAAACCCCATGGTGTTTGCCTCCATCGTGATAGATGGTGAGGCGGTACGCAGAGATTATGTAGTTGATCAGGACTGTGAGATACTGCTGATCTCGCCGACCGCCGGGGGATGATCCCCGCGGGCATTGCGCCCAGTGCGGGACACTGAGAGAAAGGAGACGGTTGCAATGGGGGATTTTGGAGACTTGATCATGGCAATGTGGCCGTGGCTGCTGATCCTGGCCCTGATGTACCTGCTTTTCATCCGACCGCAGCAGAAGAGGGAAAAAGAGAGGGAACAGATGCTGCAGAGCCTGGAGGTTGGAGACCGGGTGGTTACGATCGGCGGAATTTACGGCACGATAAGGGCTCTCAGCGATAAATCTCTCACCGTCGAGGTCGGCGAGAATGTGTCTCTCAAGATGACCAGAGATGCAGTCGCCGGCACCGAAGGCGGAGAAGATGATGGCGCCCAGTCCTGATTCCAGATTGCGGTTTACGTGAAGCACCGAACTGCTTATAATGGATTGTGGGATGCACCAAAGAGCCAAAGCGAGGGTTGTTGGCTCTCCCTGCGGCAAGTCCGGGAGCACAGGACGCAGAATGGCAGGCTTG
>PWGR01000112.1 GCA_003554565.1 Clostridia bacterium | reverse complement strand
TTGGTGGTCATTTTTATCATCGATTGGCTACTTCGGGTTCAGGTTTTTGGGAGGAGGCCAGTCGTCATATTGAGAGTTATTACGATCTGTCCGACACCGAGGTGGTGATCAACGGTGATCGACCGGGTTGGATATTGTCGTACATTGTGATATCAATGAGAGTGCAATGACATACCTACGATCCTTCATCGCGTCGAAGAAACAGCTTCTGATACTGACGGGAACAGTTTGTCTACATATAACGGCAATGATCATGATGCGACAGCTGGTCCCCCTGTACCTGGAGCAGCTGCGGACCCCACCAGGAATCATCGGCTTGATCACTGCGCTGTTCTCTTTCCTACCCCTATTGATTGCCCTGCCGGGTGGAATGATCACCGACAATATAGGTTACCGTCTGGTCATGACATCCGGGGCCGCCTGCATGGCAGGTGCGGGGCTGGTTCTGGCCAGTCTTCCAACAGTTTCTCTGGTGACCGTTACTCAGCTGGTTGCGGGTCTCGGGCACATACTACTGATCCTGTCTTGTCAGGCCTATGTGGCCAACTCCAGTCCTCCCGAGGAGCGGGCCAGGAATTTCGCCATATTTTTCTCTGGACCGCCTATCGGCTTTCTCGTTGGCCCTCCGCTGGCCGGAATCCTCAAGGATACCGTCGGATTTTCGGCGGCGTTTCTGGTCGGTGCCCTGATATCAGTCGCGGTGGCCTGTCTGTGCCAGGTGCTGCGGGATAAAAAAAGCGATGGGGGAGAGCGACCGAGGCTGGCCACCGTGCTGCGCCGCCAGATGCCCGAAACCCTGCTGGAGAGCTCACGACTGCTGAAGCAGCGCATGATTCAGGTTTCTATGCTGATGGGAGTATCAGTTCTGTTCGTGCTCACCCTGCGGGCAAGCTTTTTGCTGATTCATTTGGAAAACTTGGGGTATTCCGCCTTTCACATAGGTCTCATAATCGCCATGATCTCGGCGGTATCTCTGGTCCTGCGGCCTTTCATGGGGGTGATCGTGGACCGAGTGGGATCCGAGCCGGTGTTGTCTGCGGCGTTTCTGACAGGGGCAGGAGGATTAGCGATCATTTCTGTGGGAGAGTCGGTCCCTCTACTCATGATAGGCGGCGCCCTTTTTGGAGTAGCGCCGGCTTTCGCCCTGCCTATAAGTCTGATGCTGGTGTCCACCAATTCCCCGGAGGAAACTCAGGGTATGGTCATGGGTCTGCGGCAGACAGCGAACCCGGTCGGTCTCGTGGCGGGGCCACTCGTATTTGGGGCAATAGCAACCTATGGAGGCGTGCGCCTCTGCCTGGTGGTGGCGGCCGGGATGTTCTTCGTCATGGGAGTAATGCTGCTCCTGCTCCGCCCCATCAGCCGGAGAGGCGGCGTTTGATGCTATTGCACAACGATACTGGTTGATCTGTAGTCCTGTGTTGCTATCTACAAAAAAGGGAGCGGTCTGGGCACCCTTGTGGTAGTTAAGAACCAACCCCGAAATGGGTAGGAGGGAGCCCGGACCTGAGGATATTCTATCACAACTGGATGATCTTCTGGAGCAGGAAGTGTCAATGCTCAGATTGTCTGAGGGTACGGATACGGAGGAGTTGACCAGCACTTTGGTGCGCTTGGGTTTTCAGGGACTGGAGGAGCTGCTGGAGGCGGAAGTCGGGGAGCTTCTCGATTACGGCAGACGGACAGGGCGGGCGTCGTCGCCTCCGCAGAGTCATCGTTGTGCTTTGCCTCGACGCCGCCCGCTGCCCGTACATCTTGCGGGTTGCGCCCCTGTCTTATGCAGTAGACAGGCGCTTTAAAATGATAGAGACGGTTCGTCCTCGCTCACTCTTCGGCTTTCTCCAACTTGTCCTTACCTGCCCCGCACTCTGGACAGGTCCATTCCTCCGGGACCTTATCGATATCGGTACTTTCGATCTCCTCCAGGGAACCGGCCAGATCCGAGTAACCGGGCACTTCATCCAATCCGCTGACCGAGTAACCGCACCCCACACATCTCCACACAGACACGGGTATCAGCTCCTCTTACTTAATGCGAAATCTGTCGTTTATGCTCCTACCTTCGCTGATTCCATCATATAATCCTGCTCCCGCAATGATATTCGGCTTTGTGAGGGGTACTCCGACCCGTACTCTTCAATAATTGCACCGTATACGACCAGGTCTTTGCCACGTTGCGCAATCTGGCGATCAGTCAGTTCCGGCTGTGTGGATTTGCCAACACTGCTGCCGCGTTGAGAAGTCATGCGTGTAATGAGCAGGCTCTGCAACTGGAGGGGCTATAAGAGGTGACAAAATCCAATTTGATCAATGTCCTAGTACGAGTGTGCCCAAATATACCTATGCAACGCTATGATACATACTATATGGTCGTATTCCAATATTCTACCATGCAATACTAACTATATCGCACGATATCTGCATATAACACGTGCTTGCTATGAAGGGACCCTGGTCCCCTTCGAATTATAGCGGTGATATCTTATTTATATGTTGGATATTTACCTTCACTTTATATCGTTAAGATGAAGAAGTGTGGCAATTTCATTCATTCGGGGCAGGAATGGAATCTTTTGTGCAGAAAAATAAAAATCATAGTGATGAAAAACACAGAGAGAGGAGATTGAACCGTGGAGGAGGTTGGCATTAGTTTTTGGGATCAGATCACTGCGCCCATTTACCTGGGAGCCTTGGTCGTACTCAGCCTGTACTTCAAACGACTGGCCGAGAGATCCTTTGAACACTACTTCCTGGGTGGGCGCATCATAACATCGGCGATCCTCACTGGAACCTTCCTGGCGACCCTGGCATCCGCTGCCACTGTGGTGGGAATTCCTGGAAGAGCGTACACAACCGGAATTGCCGTGGTGATCTTCAACATGACCATGATGAACGTCATACGCACGGGGATGATCTGGTGGGCACCGGTCGCGCGCAGGATATTTCCCAGCGACCTGTTCACCATGCCGGACATCGCCCTACATTTCTATGAGAGAGGTGGGCAGATAGTATCAGCCCTACTGGTGATTATCCAACAGATCGCCCGGATTGGAGCCCAGGTCCTTGGTATCGGTTTTCTCATTAACTTCATGTTTGGCATAGATATCATACCGGCTTCGATCATCGGGGTCGCGGTCTCAGTGGCATATGTGTTTCTGGCCGGCTACTGGACGGTGGCCATCACTGACGTGATTCAGGCTCTGGTGATAGCCTACATGGCCGCGCTGGCCTTCATCGTCGGTTTCTGGCAGATAGGAGGCTGGCAGGGCATCCTTGATGCGCACGGTGCCGCAGGTCAGCAGCTGCACATCATCTGGCACTCCGGGCTGCACTGGACGGAGATTGCCAGGATGGCGATCATCTCCGTGGGACTGTATGCTTCGGCATATCAGATCCAGCGGTGGATGTCGGCAAGATCGCCGGGTCAGACGCAGTTCTCCCAGCAGCTGCACCTGTTCATTCACCAGCTGTGGATGACCTGTACAGGAACCATCGGA
>PWGR01000260.1 GCA_003554565.1 Clostridia bacterium | reverse complement strand
GCGCCGGCGGGCCGCTTCCGTCTGAACTAGGTTTCTCCAATGCGGGAGGCGGGGGAGCACTAACTCCTCCAATATGTCTGTCATCTCATCTTCTGTGATCTCGCCGACGCGACCGGCGCAGGGCTGGCCGATTGCCGTGAGGAATCCGTCAACCTTGGGGTCGTAGCTGATTCCCAGGCACGGGACGCCGGCAGATGCGGACAGAATGAGGGCGTGAAGGCGCATTCCTATGGTCAGAGAGGCCTGTGAGAGCACAGCCAGGGCACACGATGGGCTCATCTCCTCGTCTATCACTGCGCTGGGATGTTGGGTGAGGTCGGCCGCAGCTTGACAGACCCGCGCATCCAGGCGTCTCTGCATGGAATAGAAAAGAGGATAATAGCCGCGTTCGTGTAGAAAATCCGCGGTCCGGGCCATGACCCTGATGACCCGCCCGGTGGCTCCCGGCCACGGGCGGAGGGACAGTATTGCCACCGGCACGCCATCGGGCGCTCCAGCCTGCTGCAGGACTCTCAAACCCTCGCCCGGTGGGGCGGGGCGCAGGGAAAAAGCCGGATCGGCAGTGACCTGCACTGGTCGTCCCACCCGCAGCTCCTGTGAGGTCAAGAGGGAGTCGTCATCGCGCAGAGTCACGGCATCGGCTATTTTCAGGGATCGGCGGGCCAGGTATCGCCCGGCGCGTGAGTGCAGTGGGCCGAGCCCGTTTGCGTAGATCATGATGCGTGCGCCCAGAGCGCGGGCAGCATGAATCAGTGATGAATAGTAGAGTAGGGATCGAAAGCTGGTCTCATCCTGCAGGAGTGTCCCGCCACCACTCAGAAATAGATCGGCCTTACGCAGGGCGCCAATTACCTGAAGCGGTGCGAACCGGTGGACCGCCCGAACCGAGTGCTCCCGTTCGGTGGCCCGGGGATCGGCGGAAAACACGGTAATCTTCAGGTTGTCGGCCTTCGACCGGAGGCCGCGGATCATTCCCTCCAGCAGAGCCTCATCGCCGGTGTTGCCGAAGCCGAAATATCCGGAGATGATGATCTCCCGGCTGCTTTTCGTCCCGGCATTCTGCTGCAGCATGGTGTCGTAGATTTCGGTATGGCGGTCGCGCATTGCCTGCAGGGAGAATTGGCTGCATGCGTGCTCCTGCAGGTTTTCGCCGAGTGCATTCCGGCGTTTTGGTGATGACAGGAGATCCTCCAGGGCGTCCCGCACTGGTCGCGCCTCCCCGGCCGGGAGCGTGAGGCCGGTCACGCCATCTCGGATGAGGTCTGGGACCCCTCCCACTTCTGTCGCGATGGTGGGCAGTGCGTGACGGGCTCCCTCCAGCAGGGCGTATGGGAAGCTCTCACTCTCGGAGGTCAGGACGTTTATGTCAAAAGCAGAGAGTGCTTCTTCCACGTCGTCGAGGTGTCCGGTAAAGATGACCCGGGACGAAATCTGCAGTTCTTCCGCCTGTGTCCGGAGGCGGTCGCGTTCCTCCCCGTCCCCCACAATGGCGAAGTATACGTCGTTTCGCGCGCGCAGTATGTCTGCTGCAGCACGGAGAAAAAGATCATGTCTTTTGACACGGGCCAGCCGGCCGACAGTTCCGACCAGCTGGGAGTCAAACGGGATTTGCCATCTGCGCCTGAAGGCCCTGCCGTCAGCCTCTGGGGTGTGCGAGAAGTCCAGACCGTTGTACACCGTGAATATGCGTTCTCGCGAAAACCCGCGCTCGCTCAGCATGTCGGCGAACTGTTGGGTGACGGCTATCAGGTGATCGAAGGTACGTAGACTGCCGGTGTTCAGGGTTGTATAGACCAGGTGCTTGTACAGGTTATCTTCAAAATCCCTCTTGTAGTCGCTGTGAACGGTGGTGACCGTGTGAACGCGTAGGCGCCGCCGGACCAGTGCAGCAAGAAAATTGGCCCGCGCTCCATGGCAGTGCAGTACATCGGCGCAGACCTCGCGGAGAAGCCCCACAAGCCGGCCAGCCGCGCTGAGATCCCAGCGGCGCCGCTGCTCAAGCAGGGTCACCGGCAGTCCCATCTTCTGTGCATCCCGGTAGAATGGCCCCGCGGTCAGGCACACCAGCTGCACCGGAATCTGTTCGGCCAGCGCCTGGACCAACAGCAGTACATGTGTTTTTGCGCCTCCCGTATCCCCTCCGCTGATGAGGTGGACGACGCGTGGCGCGGCTTGCTCTTTCCATGAGTGCACCCTGCTCACCCGATCACCATCTCTCTGTTCGTCTCGCCCGGAGACGCTGATGTCTCTCAGTATATCTCACAATGCTGCTTCATTGCAGAGGGGGTTGCCTGCGGTGCCCGGGCCTGCTTGCCTTTACAAGAATGTTACAGGCGCAGGGATCGCGGAAAATTGCGTCGAATTATAAGACTGACTAGCTGGGCGTGACGGTAAACAGGTAGCACATTTGTCGATATATAAAGACAGAGGGATATGCGCTGTACCACACGCACTGCGCTATGGATGTTCGATGGTGGTCAGTAGATCACCTTCGCTCTTTCGTTGTGCGGAGGGGAAAACGGGGGAACATACATGATTGTACTCAGTCACGTGACCAAGCGTTACGGATCCACCGTGGCGCTTCACGATGTCACCGTTCATATACGTGAGGGTGAGTTTGCCTTCCTGGTAGGCCCCAGCGGGGCAGGAAAGTCGACGTTCATCCGACTCCTGCACATGGAGGAGCTGCCCACAGAGGGCACGTTGATGGTGGGCGGTATGAACCTGAACCGCCTGCCGCGACGGCAAATTCCGCGCCTCCGCCGGAATCTGGGCGTCGTATTTCAGGATTTCAAGCTCCTCCCCTCGCGAACGATATATGACAATGTGGCGTTTGCACTGGAAGTGACCGGGGCGCCGGGTGCTTATATACAGAGGCGGTTCCCAGCCGTTCTGGACATGGTCGGCCTGGGTGAGAAGGCCGCTTCTTACCCGGAAAACCTGTCTGGAGGTGAGCAGCAGCGTGTGTCTCTCGCGCGGGCCATAGTAAATGCACCAAAGGTGATATTGGCCGATGAGCCTACGGGTAACCTTGATCGGGATACGTCCTGGGAGATAATGAACCTTCTTCTGGACCTGCACAAGCGGGGTGCAACGGTGCTGGTTGCCACGCATGACTGGCCGATCGTCGATGCGTTGAATCGACGGGTCATTGAACTCAGAAATGGGCAACTCGTGCGCGATGATGCCCGAGGGGGCTACCGGGGAGATGTGGAGAGTACTCAAGCGATCGGTCGTTGAAGGGTTCCGGAGTATCTTCTCTCACGGCTTGATGAGTTTTGCCTCCGTCGGGACGGTGACGGTGTCGCTTACGGTTCTGGCTTTTTTCCTGCTGCTGGCGGCCAATCTCTCGTTTGTAGCCGATGTCCTGGAGGAGCAGGTAGAGGTCGTCGCCTACTGCCATGCTGAATTTGACCGCCGGTGGGAGTCGACGTTGGTGGAAAAAGTTGAGGACATTCCCGGGGTGCGGGACGTCGAATTCATCTCCCGGGAGACAG
>PWGR01000139.1 GCA_003554565.1 Clostridia bacterium | reverse complement strand
GACCATGGCCGCAAGATAGCCCCTGCCCTCCCGGGATCCAATGGGCACGCACGCAAGTCCCTTGTTCGGGAGACTTATCCCGTAAGAGGAAGCCCGCTGTTTCATCAGCGAACTGTAATTTGAGCAGATCTCGTGACCAAACCCCCTGCTGCCCGTGTGGATCATTACGGTCAGATCTCCGGGGGCGAGACCGAACTCCTCGGCAACCTCGGGCTCGTAGACCGTCTGTACCTCGCCTATTTCAATGAAGTGATTGCCGCCGCCAACTGTGGCCAGCTGGTTTGCCCGCTTCTTCGCTTTCTTGCTGACCGCGTCAAGGCGGGCACCACGCATGGCCCCGGCTTCCTCTATAGAATCTGCGTCCTCTGTGCGCCCGTAGCCCCGTTTTATCAGCGCCTGGGCACCTTTGTTTGCAACATCACGCAGGCTCACACCGCGTATGTCTCCGCGGGCCGAAGACCGCCCAACTCCGACAGGAACACGCCGCAGAATAGCTCTCAAAAGCTCACGCAGGTCATCCCGGTCCAGATCCTCCGCCACAATATTGGTGCGCAGCAGCCGCACCCCGCAGTTGATATCAAAACCGACAGCACCGGCAGACACTACCGAGTTGTTCACGTGCTTCCTGCCGGCCTTCATGGCCATTACCCCGCCTATCGGCAGCCCGTATCCCACATGCAGGTCGGGCATACCGAGCACTGGACTCACCACTCCAGGTAGAGTCGCTGCATCTGACAGTTGATTCAGTGTCTCTTTCTCCAGATTGTCTTTCAACGCGTCATTCAAGTAGGTCACGACGTCCGCTCGCATCGAGCCGGTGCGGGAATAACGCCAGGAATTGGGACCAATAGCTTCAAGACTCATCTGTCGCATCCCCCCAGACATCACTGTTTGCGCCCTGATTGGCAAAACAATCCGGATTCCGGTTTACTGCACGCGAGACCGTCACTGTTCGAGGCTGAGATCGTCCAGGGGAATGCGCTTCCACCATACGAGGAGCATCCCCACCACGATGCCCACCCCGGTCTGAGCTAGATTGCCGTAAGTTTCGGGTATTACCGCCGGGGCCCCGTACATCACATACGTGGCCAGGCCGTAGCCGATCACCGTAATGGCCGCCCCGGCTACCATGGCCAGGACGTGGATCAGCGGGGGCGACCTCCGGCTCGCCAGGAAGCCAATCGCAACCGCTGCGAGACCCTTTATGACAAAAGTCCACGGTGCCCATACCGCGTAGCCGCTGAGCCAATCTGCCAGAGCAGAACCCACCGCGGCCGACATTCCGCCCATCGCGGGACCAAACAGGACGGCACAGGCGTAGATCAGCCCGTCTCCCAGGTGATAGTAACCAGTTGCCCCAGGTATGCGCAGAAACATCGTTGCCAGCATGATCAATGCTGCAAATAGTGCCGAAAAAGTCATCCTCCGCAGGTCCTTATTCATTTACCTCACTACCTCCTTCAAATTAATTGCGCAGAAGAAACCCCGACAAAGTCGGGGTGCGGAGGGTCCGAAAAGCAGGTCAGTGTAACCTCAAGAGTCTGCTGTTTCGTACGCTCCGCCTCCTCCCACTCAGACTTTACTGTCGGCTCTGGATTCTCACCAGATCAACCGCTGAGGCTGATGGGCTCATCCCCGCGCGGGCCACCCGCGGGGGCATCACCACCGGTCGGGAATTGGAGACCTGTGACCTCCTCCCCTCGCCCCGAAGACGCAGCGCCCGTACATTTCTGCTCGGACGATATTTGGACCACCCTCAGTGCATCAGGCGATCTCCTGTGTACGCTCAATTGTATGTCAACGGGTTTGAGCTGGCAACGTAAAAACTGGAATCGTATCAGTCAAGAATCTGTCAAGTAGATGTGAGGTGACATTCTGGATCCGATCCTATTTGCACCATGGTCGGCCTGCCCCTTCCCATTAAACAGCTGTGACCGCACTCCCGATCGGTTGCTGCCCGCAGCTTTGACGACCGATGAAGCTGCCTGGCGTCTCTCAGGGAGAGCGCATACTCATTTACTGGATCATCCATGAACCGAGCCAACCGGGTGCTTTATCAGGAAGGAAAGGTGGGAATCTGCGCACCGGGTGGTCGCTGACCTGTTGCCGATTGCACACGCCACGCCATCCTGCCCGAGCCCGGATGTTACCTCAAAAACTGAGAGAGCAATGCTCTAACTCCGGAGGCCACTCCCTATACCCGCCGGGCTCAACGCTTCCGGTATTCATTATGTAAATGAGCTCGCTTACTTTTGTTCCTCCTCCCCATGTTGATCCCGGGGACACTGCTACTGCACAACAGAACAGTTAGAGGCCCGGTATGAGGCAGGCGCACACCGGCTCAGCCGTCGAACGAGCAAAAAAGCCATGCAGGCCGTAAAACCGGGGTGTCATCGGTGTCGAAAAGCACGGCCACTCGGGCGGCTGCGCCCCAACTCACACTTCGGGAAACCAGGTA
This sequence comes from Clostridia bacterium, assembly GCA_003554565.1. GTDB lineage: Bacteria > Bacillota > Sulfobacillia > SLMV01 > SLMV01 > PWGR01. The sequence continues at coordinate 1,066 of PWGR01000139.1, read as the reverse complement.
TAATCGTACTCCTGCGCATCAAAGAAATAGATCGTCAGCAGGGTCATCCGGGACATCCAGTATCCATCGCCCTCATACCATACCTCCCAGCCACCTTCATAAAGATACTCCGGGAAGTGCGTCCAGTGCTGCACACAGGAGATTCCACCGTACACCGCCTGCCCGGTATTTGCATGGATGTGGCTGGCGATCAAGTGAACGAGATGCTCCAGGTGAGCCATTCCATCCACATCCTGGGCCATATCCAAAAGGATCGAGCAGCCGTCACCGTCGGTCGACAAGAGGAACAGGACCGTCTGGTCGTCGTCGGACAGCCACACATCTGAAGCCCAGAATATGGAGTCCCCGGTCACCTCTTTTAACCAAGCATTCAGCTGTTCAATGTCGAGGGAGGAATCGAGCAAGTCGCCCAGGGCAACAGAATGCTCTTTTGCGCGGGCCTCAGCAACTAAAGATTCAACCTGGCTCACCGGTATGGCGAAGTTCAGGCTTTCACCCTCTGCCTTCAGGGTATTAATTCCTACTACTTCCCCATCGCGATTCATCAGTGGACCGCCGCTGCTTCCCGGACTGAGTGCGGCAGTAGTTTGAATCAGGGGGGTGCGGAAGAAATCCGGATCGTCCCGCCGCGCACTGACAATACCGTCGGTCACCGTGCCCTCAAATCCCAGTGGGCTGCCGACCGCTATTACCTTCTGACCTTCCACTACCTCATCAGTGCACAGGGCGAGTTCTCCCACACCAAGCCCGGGCACATCCAAAATAGCAACATCAAGATTAACATCGGCAGTATACACGCCAGCGACCTCGAGCTCGTCGCCATCAGCAGTTTTGACCTGCAGTGAGGTATACCCGTCGACCACATGATAATTGGTGATCACCATTCCATCCCCGATGTGAAATCCACTGCCGAGAGACTCATCAGAGACGACGGTGACTGTGGCGGGGATTGCGATGGCGGCAATGTCCTCGATAGTCAACGTCGATGTCTCGTCTTCAGACGACAGGAACAGTTCACATGAACTCCTGGGCGCATCATCGGTGATCAGCACCTTGGACGTCGCTT
>PWGR01000110.1 GCA_003554565.1 Clostridia bacterium | reverse complement strand
TGAATCGATAGGCGAAGACCGCGTGCGCCTTCCCGTGCCGTCCAGCCGGGGTGTGCTTCTGTACTTTTCCCCGGGAGCCGGGGCAGCAGTGTACGTGGCTGAGGATGATGCGCTGTATCGCGCCGAATGTGAAGTGCTGCAGGTGTTGCGTCGTCGGCGCATTCCGATGGTGGAAATTAGCCCGCCCGGCGAGTTTACCCGGGTGCAGCGCAGGAGCCATGTGCGGTGGCGGTGCAGCCTGGAAGTAACCTGGTGTGACCCTGCAGCGGCCTGCAGCGACACAGGGCAGGGCGAGGCCACCACCGTCAATATCAGCTGTGGTGGGATGCTCTGTAAGAGCTCTCGCCGGCTGCGTCCCGGCAAGCAGTACGAATTTGCGTTGTACCTGACAGGTGAGGAGGTCATCGCCTGTGAGGGCAAGATAGTTCGCTCGCGACACAGCCGCAGGGAAGATCTGGCTGTATGGGCGGTCAATTTCACGCAGATCTCTGATGCTGATCAGGACAGAATACAGGCCTTTATCTTTAATGAACAGCTCAAGATGCGGCGTCTCGGACTGCTGTGAGGGGGAGAAATCAGTGAGTGAAAATCAACTGCGGCACCTGGGAGATCGAGCAGAGCTATGGCGCAGGTATAAAGAGGAGGGAGATGATGATGCGCGCGAGCAGCTGATACTGGAGTACCTCGAGCTCGTGCGCCACACAGCCGGTCAGATGGCTATGGGTATGCCGACGGAAATACAGGCATCCGACCTGGAGACCTACGGGGTGTTCGGTCTCATCGATGCGCTGGAGAAATTCAACATAGAGAGGGAGATCAAGTTCGAAACGTATGCCGTCACCCGCATTCGTGGTGCAATACTGGACGGCGTCCGGAACATGGACTGGGTGCCGGCATCGGTCCGGCGCAAGAGTCGCGATATAGAGAATGCACACCAACATCTGAGGGCGAGCCTCGGACGGCCGGCGACGGAAGAGGAGGTGGCCAGTTATCTGGGTATTCCCCTGGAGAAACTGCACGACCACCTGCATCAGATATCGCAGTCTTCCCTGGCCTATCTGGATGAGAGCCGGTCCTCCGAGGACCCGCTGGGCGTGGATACGCTGCTGAATTCGGTGCCTGATCAGGAGGCGGTAGATCCCTTCGAGGCTGCGACGTGGAAGGCGCAGCGGGATTCTCTCGCCCGGGCGATAGAGGAGCTATCTGAACAAAAGCGGCTGGTGGTGACCCTGTACTACTTCGAGGGACTCACCCTGACGGAAATAGCCAGGGTGATGGATCTTTCGCCCTCGAGAATATCGCAGATCCACACCAAGGCGGTAACCTCCCTGCGCGGTTACCTTCAGCAGCAGGAGTATTTGTTTGAAGCTGGTCCGTGACAGATGACGCGGAGTGTCCGTCCGCCCATCACCCCGCTCGGGTCCGCATTCATCCGGAATATCTCCGTATAATAGAGGATGGATGGAGGGCTCGTCTGTGAGGTGGTCGCCTGGATCATTCGCAATGGGTTTTTTCACCGCCCTGTTGGTCTTTGCCGGCGCTCTCTTTTTGGTGCTGCACGGCGTGACCAACGATGGCCTTACTGTGCAGCTTGACCCCGCTCCTGTTGCGGAGAAGTTGGAGGGAGTGGTGGCCGAGGAGGCCGGGTCAGAGATCGAAATCCTCGTTCGATCTGTGCGGCGGGACCTGCCATCTCAGGTGGCGTCGGAGGTCGCCGGGTCTTTCGACCAGCTGACGTTGAAAATCTATGACGTGGAGGTCCCCCTTCCCGATGCCGTGATTGATCGCCTGGAAGAAGAGCTCCGCCAGAGTCTGGCGGAAGAAATGGAATCCTGGGTCGACAATCTCGAATGGGAGGACCTCGTAGTGCAGCTGACTGAAAGAACCGAGGAAGGTCTGATGGACGTGATGCAGAATTCATCGCTGATGGAATTTGCCGTGGATCTGCCGGGCTGGTGGCAGGTGCCGGTGCGGATTGTGCCGGAGATAGAAGAAGATGCCCAGAGGAAAAGTGAGTGAACGTGAACAGGTTGAAGATTCTCACGCGAGAGGTGCCCACGCACACATCCGTCCTGCCTTTCACCAAACGATAACAGAACACGAGCCTGTTGAGGGGCGCGGCACAATTTTATCGCTTCTGGCGCCACCACGGTCGGCGACACTCCCTGCAGGCTTTGCAAGGGGCGTGGAGTGTGCATGACGGGCAGGGCGCATCCGTATACTGCACGCGGTCCCGCGGAGGAGGCTGGCACAGCGGGATTGTTGAACTGTGCACTGCGCTTGTGGTATAAGAAGATGGATAGTGAATGACTGGATAATTCTATCACCCACCGCGTTTCAGGGAGCTGGCGGTGCCATACATGGTTCCGGTTCCCGTCGATGACGTGGGAGGCCAAACCGAAAGGAGAAATATCAATATGCCCGTCGTTACCATGAAAGAGCTGCTGGAGTCCGGAGTGCACTTCGGCCATCAGACTCGCCGTTGGAATCCCAAGATGAAGGAGTACATTTTCACGGAGCGCAACGGAATTTATATCGTCGACCTCCAGAAGACGGTTCGACTCATGGATGATGCCTACAACTTCATTCGCGACACTGTGTTTCATGGAGGAACCGTCCTGTTTGTCGGCACCAAGAAGCAGGCGCAGGAGACCATCGAGGAAGAGGCCGATCGGTGCGGGATGCCTTTCGTCAACCAGCGCTGGCTCGGGGGGATGCTCACCAACTACGAGACCATAAAGACACGTATCGACCGTCTGGAGGAGCTGGAGTCGCAGGAAGAGAGCGGGCTGTGGGATCGCCTGCCCAAAAAGGAAGTGGCCTCTCTGACGCGCGAGAGAGAGCGTCTGGGGAAGTTTCTCGGCGGCATCAGGAACATGGGCGGTGTTCCGGATGCTGTTTATGTGGTCGACCCGCGAAAAGAAGAGATAGCCATTAATGAGTGCCGCCGTCTCGGAATACCTGTGGTGTCAATCGTAGACACCAACTGCGACCCGGATGTGGTCGACTACGTGATACCAGGAAATGATGATGCCATCAGGGCGGTTCGCCTCCTTACATCCCGGATTGCCGATGCGGTGCTCGAGGGGAAGCAGGGAGTGCAGGTGAGACAGGATACCACCAAGCCGCGCGACCGGGGCGCGGGCACAGAGCGGCCCATCGACGACAAGAACGAGGAGGCCGAACCGGTCAGGGCAGAAACAAAGGAAAACTCCGAAGACGAGGCGTGAAGCTGCAGCAACTGTGAGGAGGAGATGTCCAGAGTATGGCGGAAATCAACGCACGTCAGGTGAAGGAACTGCGCGAAGCCACCGGCGCCGGGATCATGGACTGCAAGGAGGCGCTCAAGGAATCAGACGGAGACCTGAGTAAAGCCGAAGAAATTCTCCGGACCCAGGGCCTCGCGGAAGCCCAGAAAAAAGCTGGTCGAACCACAGACGAAGGCATAGTCGACTCGTATATTCACCTGGGAGGCAAGATTGGAGTTCTCCTAGAAATCAACTGCGAGACCGATTTTGTGGCCAGAACTGACGAGTTTCAGGACCTGGCGCACAACATCTGCATGCAGATTGCTGCCGCAGATCCTACCTACATCGACCGGGAGGAAGTCCCAGAAGATGTTCTGCACCAGGAGAAGCGGATTCTGCGTGAACAGGCCCGGCAGGAGGGGAAGCCAGATCACATCGTGGACAAGATCGTCGAGGGCAGGCTGGAGAAGTACTACTCGCAGGTCTGTCTTGTCGATCAGGCCTACATTCGTGATCCCGACATAACCATCGAGGAACTGCTCAAGGACGCAGTCGCCTCGCTCGGCGAAAACATCCAGGTCAGGCGCTTTGCCCGCTTTGCCGTGGGCGAAGAGTGACGAATCCAGATTGTGAAGGCGGGCCTAGACATGAGCGATGAACCCATCTACGAGCGGGTAATATTGAAGCTCAGCGGGGAAGCGCTGGCCGGGGAGCGCGGGGTGGGAATCGATCCAAAGGTGGTGCATGACCTCGCCGAGGAGATCAAAGAAGTTGTGCAGCTCGGAATGCAGTTGGCGATCGTCGTCGGGGGCGGGAACATATGGCGAGGGGCTTCGGGCTGGTCCAGGGGCATGGACCGTGCGACTGCAGACTACATGGGTATGCTGGCCACATGCATCAACTCCCTCGCCCTGCAGGATGCTCTGGAGTCGCAGTATGTAATGACCCGGGTGCAGACGGCGATCGAAATGCGGGAGGTGGCCGAGCCATACATCCGCAGAAGGGCGATACGCCACCTGGAGAAGGGGCGAGTTGTGATCTTCGCCGCGGGTACGGGCAATCCGTATTTCTCCACTGATACTACCGCAGCGCTGCGGGCCGCTGAGATTGAAGCTGACGTCATGCTCAAGGCAACCAATACATCCGGGGTGTACGATTCAGATCCCTTCCGCAACCCCGATGCAAAAAAGTACGATGAAATCAAGTACCTGGATGTCCTGAATCGCGGCCTGATGGTTATGGATTCCACGGCGACATCGCTGTGTATGGACAATGACATACCCATTGTCGTGTTTGACCTGGGTGTGCGCGGCAATATAAGGCGGGTAATTCTGGGTGAAGAGATCGGCACCTATGTCCGAGGAGGGAAAGATTGTGAGCGATGATATTTTAGCTGAGGCCAGGCAGAGTATGAAAAAACAGGTGGAGTTCTTCCGCAGTGAAATGGCCTCCGTACGGGCTGGACGAGCCAACCCGGCACTGGTCAACGACATAAGGGTCGATTACTACGGGACACAGACCCCGTTGCAGCATATGGCCACTATTACCGCACCAGAACCGCGGCTCCTGGTGATCGAACCATGGGACAAGAGCGTCCTCGGAGAGATCGAGAAGGCGATTATGAAAGCGGATCTGGGCATAATGCCGAACAACGATGGTAATCTCATTCGCCTGTCGATTCCCCAGCTGACAGAAGAGCGGCGGCGGGAGCTGGTTTCGATGGCCAGCAAGAAGGCGGAGGAGAGCCGGGTCGCCATCCGCAATGTCCGTCGTGAGGCAAATGATGCAATCAAAAAAGCGCAGCGTGACGGCGAGCTGTCCGAGGATGACAGCCATCGCTTTATGGACCAGGTCCAGGAGATCACTGACGAACACATCGAGCAGGTTAACGAGTTCATGGAGAAAAAGGAAGCAGAAATAATGGAGGTTTGATTGAAATAGAACGTGAGTCGCTGTTGTCACTTCTTCTGACTGTACGAGAAGAACGCGCCGTGCAGCAGGTCCGGAAGCTGGGTTTCTCTTGCCGGGTTGAACAGGTCGGGGCGGAACCACCGCAGGAGTATTACAGCCGCAGCCCCGGTCGGCGCGTTCTCTGGGTTGACCTGTGCGAATCGGAAAGCTGCGTCGTGCTCTATACAAGTCGCACGCAGCGGAGAAGTGATGGCCTCCGTCAGATCCTGCAAGAATGCTCAGAGGGAAATGGGGCGTGTTGAGTATCGGAGCCAGTGGTTCAACCGAACGCCACCGACAGAAGCTCCTCCGGGGCCGGATGCCAGTCCATGTCGGTATCATCATGGATGGCAACGGTCGATGGGCGCAGGAACGGGGGCGCCCCCGGGTTGAGGGCCACCGCAGCGGTTCACGCGCGCTGCGAGAGATTATCAAGGAATGCATTTCGCTCGGGATTGACTACCTGTCCGCCTTTGCTTTCTCCACAGAGAACTGGACACGACCCCGCGGGGAGGTCGAGGCCCTGATGGCTCTGATGGTGGAGTTCGCCGCGGGCGAGGCGGCTGATCTCGCTGCACATGGGGTAAAGGTGATTCCTATTGGCGAGGTATCCTCGCTCCCCCTGCGCACACGCGAGGAGCTTGAGCGGCTCAGCGAGTTCACCCGGGACGGTGACAGCCTCACTTTTTTTCTCGCTGTAAACTACGGGGGGCGGAGCGAGATTCATCGCGCCGCGCGGGAGTTGGCCCGTCGTGCGGTGCAGGGGAAGGTCTCTCCTGAAGACATCGATGAGGAGTGCTTCCGCGCCCACCTGTACACGCACCCACATCCGGACCCTGACCTGATAATTCGCACCGGCGGGGAGTGGCGGTTGAGCAACTTCCTGCTGTACCAGGCCTCGTACGCCGAATTTGTCAGCACACCGGTCCTGTGGCCGGACTTCTCAGCAGGAGACCTGCACCGCGCCCTGCGCATATACCAGAACAGGGAACGACGTTTCGGGCAAGTGAAGAAGAGAGATTCTCACGGGGGAACAGACGCATGAGCACATTCACACTCCGGGTGATATCGGCACTGGTTCTTGCCCCCATATTCATTGGGCTGGTTATCATCGGACAGCTGCCTTTCCTTGCGCTGTGCACGGCAGTTGTGTGGATATGTGCTCTGGAGCTAGCTTCCATGCGGCCTGCACCCCTGGGACGATCCGGCTCATATGATCTGTTCGCCCCTGTGTGGGTCACCGTGCTGCTCTTTGCCACGTATGTGATGGGAGCGCGGGCATTGTTCATCGCACCCCCGATTATGCTGTTGAGCGCGGCACCGGCCTGGTTTCGATCGGATACCGACCCCACAGATCTGTCTGTGGATATGTGCTGGCGGGTTCTCAGTACCACATATGTGGGCCTCGTGATATTCTGGATACTTCTGCGCGGCCGGCCGGACGGACTCGAATATTTCACTTTTGCTGTCACCAGTACGTGGGCAAACGACATTCTGGCTTACTTTGTTGGAAAAACTCTGGGCAACAGGAGAATCTCACCCGCTGTGAGTCCGAACAAGACCTCCGCCGGGGCTGCTGCGGGACTTCTCGCCGGGGGAGCGGTAGGCGCGGTTTTTGCTGCGGTAATCAGTACATCCATTTTGGCCTATGCAGCAGTTGGGATCCTGCTGGCGGCTGCCGCGCAGCTGGGTGACCTGTTTGCATCCATGTTCAAACGAGCAGGCGGCGTGAATGACTCGGGAGCAATCATCCCCGGGCACGGCGGCGCCCTGGATCGGCTGGATGGGCTGGTCTTCTCCGTACCGGTTCTCTTTCTGCTGCTCGAGATGGCGATCCTGTAGGACGCGAGAGGAGAGGATGAGGATGAGACGAGTTACCATTCTTGGCTCCACGGGCAGCGTCGGTGAGCAGGCGCTGCAGGTGGTCCGGGCCCATCCGGAGCGTCTGAAGGTACATGGTCTGGCAGCTGGTCGGAATGGGGTCCGATTGGCGGAGCAGCTGAGGGAGTTTTCTCCCCGTGTGGCCGCACTGCATCATCAGGACAACGCAGCAGATGCAGAAAATGCAGCCACAGAAGCAGGTACGGAGATGATCACCGGTCAGGATGGCGTGTGCCGACTGGCCGCTGACAGTACGGCTGACGTGGTGATCTCTGCCATCTCCGGCTTCGCCGGCCTGCGGCCAACTCTGGCCGCCTGCCGTGCCGGTGGCATTCTGGGGTTGGCCAATAAGGAATCGGTGGTATGCGCGGGGGCGCTGCTGATGGATGAAGTCAAAGCATCCGGCGTGACGCTGGTGCCGGTGGACAGTGAGCATAATGCACTCTACCAGTGTTTGCTGGGTGAGAGCCGGGCGGAGGTGGCTCAGCTGATTCTGACGGCATCGGGAGGGCCCTTCTGGGATCTCGAACCCGGGGAGCTGCATTCGGTGACGCCCCGGGAAGCACTGGACCATCCGAGGTGGGACATGGGGGACAAGATTTCCATCGATTCGGCGACGTTGATGAACAAAGGACTGGAGCTCATCGAGGCACACTGGCTGTTCGGTTTTCCGCTGGACAAAATTGAAATTGTGGTGCACCCCCAGAGCGCCGTGCACTCCATGGTGCGTTTCTCCGATGGATCAATCAAGGCACACGCCGGACCAACTGACATGCGGTATCCCGTGCAGTACGCGTTGAGTTTTGGGGAGCGCTGGGAGGATCCCGGATACGCGGGATTTTCCCTGGCGGGTGCAGAATGGAGATTCGAAGCACCGGACGAGGAACGTTTTCCCTGTCTGAGTCTGGCCCGCCAGGCGGCTGATCAGGGCGGACTGTACCCGACAGTACTGGTCAGTGCCGATGAGGTGGCGGTAGAGGCATTTCTGTGCGGACACATAGGTTTTATGGACATCCCGCACCTGGTGCAGAACGCCCTGGAACACCTGCCTCCACCGTACAGCAGAGCAAAGGAACCGGGGCTGGACGATATTGCAGGGGTCGATGAATGGGCGCGGGACCACGTGCAGAGAGTTATAATGGAAATGTGAACGAAAAAGCGTGCGTGAATATGGAGGGGTGACGTTTGCCTGGCACAATTCTCATGACTATCCTGGTCCTCAGCTTCATCATCCTGGTGCACGAGCTGGGACATTTTATCGCGGCTCGGAGGGCGGGAATTCTGTGTCACGAATTCTCTATAGGTTTCGGTCCTGCTCTTTACTCCTGGGATGACGGCGAGACCCGCTTCTTTGTCCGCTCTATTCCTCTCGGGGGATACGTACTGATGGCTGGTGAAGTTGCCTCTCCCGCGGAGGAGGGCAATGTGCAGACACCTTATCCCCCCGCGGAGCCCGGCCGTAACTTGGCGGACAAGAGTGCCCTGCAGCGTATGACCGTATTTGCCGCGGGGCCCGCCACCAATTTCCTGGCCGCAATGGTGTTATTTTTCGTCATTTTCGGCGTGGTAGGAATCCCGCAGCCCACCTCGCAAATCGAGCGGGTTGAAGCCGGTTACCCGGCGGAGGAAGCCGGGATCGAGGTGGGAGACCGGATCGCAGCCATAAACGGCGTGCAGACGGAGACCTGGGAGGACGTGGTGCGGGAAATCCGCGGCCGGCCGGGCGAGGAGACCACGATCACTGTGGAGCGCGACGGGCAGAGACAGGAAGTATCCGTGGAGATTGGTTACAGCCCGCACGAGGAAGGCATCGGTTACATCGGCATTCAGCCCACCAGCCATCCGGTTCGCCAGTCCCTGCCTGCCGCAGCCATCGAGGCTGTCGCGTGGACGGCCATGGTGTTCGTGATGCTGGTGGAGGTGTTCATCAACCTGCTGGGCGGTGAGACTGAGGCACTCCTGGGCATTGTGGGAGTCGGTGCCGAGGTCGGGCGGGCAGCCGAAATGGGACTGGCCAATGTGCTGTGGACGACGGCAAGCATCAGTGCCAGCATCGGCTTTTTCCAGCTGCTGCCGATCCCTGCTCTGGATGGTTCCAAACTGCTGTTCTTGCTGGTGGAGGTAATCCGCGGGCGTCCACTGGACCCGAGAAAAGAGGGCCTCATTAACTTCATTGGATTCGCCTTTTTGATCCTGTTGGTGATCTATATTACCTTCCAGGATATAGCACGCCTGCTGTGAACACGGATGCTCGGCAGTGCGGTGGCTCCACCGGCACCAGGAGGGAGAAATATGACCGATCGACCGCCACTTTCGCGCAGAAATACCCGAACGGTGATTGCCGGTTCAGTTAGCCTGGGTGGAGGGGCTCCAGTTGCGGTTCAATCTATGACCAATACCGATCCTCACAACCCGGCGGCCACTCTCCAGCAGATTTCTCGTCTGGCCGCCGCCGGGGCGGAGCTCGTGCGGGTTGCGGTGCCCGATGCTGCTGCCGCTGAGGTTCTCGAGCAGCTCTGTCTGCAGTCATCGGTCCCCCTGGTGGCCGACATCCACTTCGATCACAGATTGGCGCTGGCGGCTATCGCGGCCGGCGTGGCAAAAGTCCGGATCAACCCGGGCAATATAGGCTCGCGTCGCCGCGTTCGGGAGGTCGCCTCAGCCGCAAGAGATGCCGGTGTCCCGATCCGCATCGGGGTCAATGCCGGTTCGCTGCCGCGCGACATACGGGAGGAGTACGGTGTCAGCGCGCGGGCAATGGTGGAGACCGCCTTGCGGGAGATAGGGACGCTGGACGATGTGGGTTTTTCCGACGTAGTCCTCTCTTTGAAGGCTTCGGATGTGTCCACCACGGTGGAGGCGAACGAGCAGATCAGCGGCCGCGTGGACATCCCGCTGCACCTGGGAGTGACAGAAGCCGGCGCGAAATGGAGGGGAACCATCAAGTCGTCCGTCGGTCTGGGGTATCTGCTCGGTCGCGGCATAGGAGACACCATCAGGATTTCCCTCACCGGCGATCCGGTGGACGAGGTCCGTACGGCCTGGGAGATTCTCGCCGCCTGGGGCCTGCGCAGGCGGGGGCCGGACATAGTGTCGTGCCCAACCTGCGGGAGATGCCGGGTAAATATGGCCGAGATCGTTGAGCAGGTGGAGCAGGGTCTGGTCGATTGCAGTGAGCCGATAACTGTGGCCGTCATGGGGTGTGAAGTTAACGGTCCAGGTGAGGCGCGGGAAGCGGATGTCGGCCTGGCCTGTGGCGAGGGCGTGGGCCTGTTGATGCGGGATGGCGAGGTGGTGGAAAAGGTGACCGAAGATGAAATGGTTGATTCCCTCCTGCAGCTGGTTCGCAGTTATCTGACACGAGACTGCCCCTCTCCCTGAATGGTACATTCCGGCAGACAACTTATCGTCGCCCGACGCATAAACTAGGCTTCGGAGGTGGTCGTCATCCGGATCCTCTTGCGCCGGGCGGAGGCCGCAGTAGGTGGCGCCGTGGCCGGGAGTCTTCTTCTTCTCGTGTTGTCTTCAGTCCTCACTTTCGGGATGGGTTCTCAGCGGGCCATCGGAGATATCCACTGGAGCGACCTGCTGATTCTCGTGGCAGTTTTTCTTGTCGTCACGCTGGTAGCGATGCGTCTGCAGGCGGCCCTGGTGCGGGTCAACAGTGACACATCTCATTCACCGGTCGCGGTGGCGCTTTACGCGGGTGCCATGCCGCTGTCGTCCGCCCTGTGGTTGGGCATCTTTGAGGGTTTGGAGGGACTGACCGGTATGCCTGCGGTCGGTGCAGCCGCGGCGCTGTCCGTCTCATGTGCGGTGGGGGCGGTGACAGCTCAGATGATGGATCCCGGTCGCGGGAGCGAACGGTGATCAGGTTGCCGCTCACCAGGTCAGCCGGTAAAATGGGTGAGTACTGGCGATTCATACTGGTGGGAGGAAGACAACATGGCACTTACTATCATGGCAACCAATGATGACGGTGTGTTTGCCCCGGGGTTGCGAGAAGCCGTGGCAGCGATGTGCAGGATTCCTGGCGCCTCAGTTTACGTCGTCGGACCGGCAGAGCAGTGGTCCGCCAAGGGTCACGCAATAACAATTGATCGTCCCCTTTACGCAGAACGTCTCCCTGACAGTGTGTTTGACACGCCCGCATGGGAGGTCTCCGGCAGTCCAGCTGACTGTGTCAAGCTGGGTCTGAATCACCTGATCCCTTCCGGGGAGACTGTCGATGTGGTGGTGTCCGGTATCAACAGCGGCCCCAACCTGGCCACCGACGTGCTGTACTCCGGCACTGTTGCCGCAGCCATTGAGGCGCAGTTGGAAGGTGTTCCCGGGGTGGCCGTCTCCCTCGGATCATTCTCGGAAGAGCGGGACAGCTACCGGACGGCTGCGGCATTCACAAAATGCCTACTGGATGTGCTTTCAGATTGTGAGGGTGAACCGTGCCTTCTCAACGTGAACGTGCCTGCTATTCCGGCCGAAGAAATTCAAGGGGTTTCGCTGACCGAGCTGGGTCCCTGCCCATACCGTCACTGGATCAAGGTTGAAGAGGACGATGCGGCTGGGAGACGGTACTGGCTGAAGGCAGAGATGATCCGAGACGCGGCGCCGGAGGGTTCTGATCTGGCCGCCGTTGCATCGGACTGTATATCAATAACCCCGCTGGAGTTCTTCGATATAACCGACCGCTCACGCCGGGAGGTTCTGAAGCCGCTGCTTGGCAGGGTAGAGGAGAGCTTCTGCCGGTGATCCACAGCTTCCAGCTGTTTTCCCGTCGCGGTGCATAGTTTTCCTTCCTCTGGAGTAGATCTCAGAGTGAGTACCCATGAGGGCGCGCAGAAGGGGGAGGATGACCTTGAGAACGCGCGGAAGCTCGCCCGCAGAGGGAAGAACGGAAGGTATAAGCGGCGCGGCGATTGTCTTCGGCTTCGTCGTCACGGCCGTTCTGACGCTGGTGGCAGCGACAGTTACGTCGCTTCTCGTGCATTTCACTGCAGTTTCTGAGATGTCTGCAGCCTCGGCGATTTACTATGCCGCCATGCTGTGTGCAGCGGCGGGAGGTGCAGCCGCCGCCAGGCGCGCAGGGCGAATGGGCTGGCTGCATGGAGGTGCGGTGGGATTTCTGTACGCACTGGGATCGGTATCGGCTGCTTATGCGATGATTCCCGGACCCTTCGGACTGCTGGATGCGGCGGTACGTTTTCTGGCCGCCTGTGCGGTTGGTGTGCTGGGAGGCATAATAGGGATGAACCTGTGAGCCCAGCCTGGTTTTGATCTGATTTATTCCGATTCCGCCGCTTTTTGGCGGCGGATAACCCATGCCCGGGGATCTGCCGGGCGTTGGTCCATGTCTCGCCCGGAAAATACCCGTCTGCCCGATGGGGTCTTCATTTCATGGAATGCCCCGATCACGACACCCAGTCCGGGGAGGAAAGAGGCGGAATTCTCTTTCCGTCGTTCTCCGCTTCCAATTCCGGAAATTCGTGCACGAAGAGCTTATACGTGACGATATCCTGCACCGATCCATCTCGTGGCGGTGTCGCATTCTCATGCCCTGCTTCTGTCCAGCACGGCTCGAGATTTGCGAGGAAGGAGTATGCCGGGGGAATGAAGAATAACAGCACTTGAACCTCAGTCAGTGTCGGCTACACCATGCCGCAGGCCCTCCTCCACTGTTTGGGCCATGCCGGAGGTGCGGCGAAACGCTTGGAGGGGGAGTGTTTGCACGCATTTCTGAGGTGGGGGGATCTAATTGTCTGATGCATTGCAATGGCATCGAAGCCGTAGTTATCTCATGCCGATAGGGGGCGGACCGATTCCCGATTCGGTGGGCCCAGCGATGAAGAACCTCACCGGCTCTGACGAACCCACGGTCCTGATTGTAGCGAGCGACGCAGACGATGGACAGCGCCTTAAGCGTCGCCTCTTCGAACCGCCCGGAGGCGCAGTGGAGATCACCACGCTGCAGCACATTAAGCAGGATGACCCATCGACTCTTGCAATCCTGGAGTTTGCCGACATTGTCTTCCTTGGAGGGGGGGATCAGGTTGAACTGGTCCGGCTGCTGCAGGATACGAGGGCAGAGGAGACGCTCCTCAGGCGGCTCTCTGAGGGAGTGGTGATCGCCGGCACCAGCGCGGGCGCTTCCGCCATGGGACGGATCATGCCGTGTGGGGGCACCGGATGGGGAGCACTGCGATGCGGGGGCATTCCCCTGAGTGATGCAGAAGATGTGAACGAGGATGTTTCCCCCCAGCCGGTGGTAATCGGTGAAGGTCTCGCTTTGATGGGCAATGTCATCATTGATCAGCACTTCTTTGCCCGGGATCGTTTCGGGCGGCTGGCCTATCTGGTCAGCCGATATCGGGAACAGGAAGTCGTCGGGCTGGGCCTGGACGAGTCCACTGCCGCGGTGATCGACTGGGCAGATGAAAGAATGCTTGTGTTGGGAAACGGGAGCGCTGCCGTGCTGCTGGCAGCCCGGTTTGACCGGGATACCACTGATGAGCCGGGACCCCTGACCTCATTCGGTCTCGAGGTGAACCTGCTGGCGGAGGGATATGGGTATGACATTGGGCGCCGGCGGCCCATGGCACGACAGGACGCCAGGGACCTGGTGGCCGCTACCATCGGGGGAGTTGGGCCGCCTGCGCTGAACAGCTGCGGGGAGATAGTTTCGGAGGTGAAAATTGTGAGCGACATTCGGATCGGCGATCATCCGATCCTGGACTTTGTGACCGGTCGAGAGGTTGAGTTCAGCTTCGAGGGGCAGAAACTGACGGGTTATGAGGGTGAACCTATTGCCGCTGCGCTGCATGCGGCGGGCATCAAGATCCTGCGTTACAGCAACGAGCTGAGGCGCCCCCGCGGCTTTTTCTGCGCCATCGGAAACTGTTCCGAATGCATGATGCGTGTGGACGGTCAATCCAATGTTCGCACCTGCATCGAGCCGCTGCGAGAGGGCATGCGGGTGCAGAGGCAGGACGGAAAAGGTGATTTGAGTGCGGGAATGTGAGATAGTCGTCGTCGGAGGTGGCCCCGCCGGCCTCACTGCCGCCCGTGAGGCAGGTGTGCACGGGGCTGAGGTTCTGGTTCTGGATCGCAACGACCGGGCCGGAGGGCAGCTTGTCAAGCAGACTCACCGGTTCTTTGGTTCCCGCGCCCAGCGCGCCGGTGTGCGCGGAATTGACATCGCGGACGTCCTGCTCGAGTCGGCACTCGATTGTCAGCGGGTGGACATATCCCTCAACAGCGACGTGATGGGCTTTTATCCCGACGGAGCTGTGGCCTACGAGAAAGAGGGAACCTGGAACAAGATACACCCCAAATGCCTGATAGTGACCACCGGGGCGGCTGAGAAATTCATCGCCTTCCCCGGCTGTGATCTGCCGGGCGTATACGGTGCCGGGGCGGTACAGACCCTCATGAACGTGCACGGTGTCCGGCCGGGCAAGAAGGTTCTGATGGTAGGGGCCGGTAACATAGGACTCATTGTATCTTACCAGTTGATGCAGGCCGGGGTGGACGTGCTGGCCATTATCGAGGCCCTGCCGGAAGTCGGCGGGTATACTGTCCACGCTTCGAAGGTTCGCCGTATGGGGGTGCCCATACTCACCGGACATACCGTGACCTGCGCACACGGCGAGGATCATGTGCAAGGTGCCACTGTTGTACAGCTGGACAAAAGCTGGAACCCCATAGAGGGCACCGAATCGGATGTCGAGTGTGATGCAATCTGCCTTGCCGTGGGTCTGAGTCCCCTGATTGATCTGCTGTGGCAGGCCGGCTGCTCCATGGGATTTGTGCCGGAGCTGGGCGGTTACGTACCGATGTGCGACGAAAATATGCGTACTTCGGCCCCAGGTGTGTACGTCGCGGGAGATGCCAGGGGCATAGAGGAGGCCTCAGCGGCCATGATGGAAGGCTCTCTGGCGGGGCTGGGCAGCGCCCACGCCCTCGACTACGTCTCCGAGGAGGATTATTCCCGGCGGCACGCAGAGATCAGCTCAGAACTGCAGACGCTGCGGTCCGGTCCCACCGCTCGACATATTCTCGACGGGTTTGGCAAGCTCCAGCAGGTCAGTCCCAGGACACAGAGGCTGACGGAAGGGAGTGAGGACACATGCTGAAAAAGGACGGTATACCGGCCGAGGAGGATGTGGCCATTATCACTCCCTCGGA